>JAJIYL010000029.1 GCA_020881195.1 Rickettsia endosymbiont of Pseudomimeciton antennatum
CCGCCACCACCAAGAGGAGGTGGAGTACCACCAGAAGGAGATGGTGTGGTACCACCACCGCCACCACCAAGAGGAGGTGGAGTACCACCAGAAAGAGATGGTGGAGTACCACCACCGCCACCACCAAGAGAAGGTGGAGTACCACCAGAAGGAGATGGTGTGGTACCACCACCGCTACCACCAAGAGGAGGTGGAGTACCACCAGAAGGAGATGGTGTGGTACCACCACCGCCACCACCAAGAGGAGGTGGAGTACCACCAGAAGGAGATGGTGTGGTACCACCACCGCCACCACCAGGAGGAGGTGATGGCAGGACTACACCGCCTCCACCTATTAATTTTGATATTGAGAACAATATAGTAAGACATATCACACCTATAGAATTTGACTACTTGAATTTAATTTCTAATGCTTTAAGCATTAGAAATAATATATTACAACATAATTTTGACAATGTAGTAGAGGCAGGAGATAATAATTATTATATTGGAAAAAGAGGGTGGATTCAATTTGTAAGGTCTATTACCAAACAAAAGGGAAGTATTTTAGCTTTTAAAAATAGTCAGCAAGGTTTCATTCTAGGTTTTGATGTACAACCTCTTGATAAATTTATTGTAGGAATCGCGTATGCTACTGCAAGCTCGTTTACTAAATTTCAAAGCATCTTTAATGATCAACAAAATACTACTTTACATGTAGGGGCAATTTACAGCAAATATGCACTATTACCAAATATATACCTAAATTCTTATCTCAAATATGGTAAAGCCTTCATTCAGAATCTAGGGAGAAGAGAGAGGGCTGCAGTTCATAGCAAGACTAAAGGTGATATAACACGTGCGAAACTTGAAACTTACTACGAACTTAAATTAGATAAATTTTTGTTTAAACCAATAGTAGGAGTAGTATTTGATCATTTTTTAATCAAAAATTTTACAGAATATAGGAAAGAGTTTAATATTAATATACCAACTAGGAAAGGAAAAAGAATATTACTTGAAACTGGAATAGGTTTAAGTAAAGCCATTTTGGTAAAAAATATTTCAATTATTCCTGAGGTTCACCTTAAATTAGACAACACTCTTCTACTAAAAAATTCAATCGACATAATTAGCGTTACTGGTACAGCTCATCATATCCAAAAAATAGCCCCTATCTCACAATCTGTAGGATTCTTTCCAAAGAATATTATGTATACTTTAGGAGGTTATGTAAATATGCAATCTGTCTTAGCACTTGAACTAGCTGCTGGTTATGATTATAGTTTTAGGAAAAACTTTACTACCCACTCTTTCTATATTAATGGAATAGTTAAATTTTAAACTCAGGTGGGATGAAATTACAATAAAATTATAAAAGATAATATCATGTTTTTCAACTAAATTGCCGGGAAAAGTTAATGGTTCTGTCATATTTTTTTTCTGTAAAAAAACGGTTAAAATCATCAAACCCTGGAAGGGTAATAAGTAATGGTCGGGGCAGAGAGATTTGAACTCCCGACCCTCTGCTCCCAAACCATATGCTCCCATTTTTTTACTAAACTGTTTTCCTCTACATAAAAAATATAATTCCTATTATTACTTTGTTTTACATGTGTCAGAACCCTAGCACTCATTACTGTTCCTCCTCTTGGTAAGATCAAATAATAATTTGTAGTCAAATTTGTGTTATCTGTCAATTATTTATTAATATATGCTCACATTGAAAATAATAGGAGCATATAAGGAGCATAAAAATATTCTGAAAATTAGGGTTTTATAATTTCTTTTAATGTTAATTAAATGACAACTAAATTTTAGTATAAAAATTTAATAATATGACTTGATATTAAAATAAATATTTTATATATAATATTTATTTTAATATTTAATAAGTTTTTAATATTTAATTAATAGATACGGAGATTATCAAGATGTCAGAAAAATTATTGCTTTTTACCAAAGACGTACTACAAAAAATTGAATCTCCAAAGGAAAAAAGAGATATTTATAAAGATACTAAGGAAGCAGGTTTAATTTTAATAGTATCATATGGCGGGAGTAAAGTATTTTATTTAGGAAAAAAAATTAAAAACCTATACCACCGAATAAAAATAGGATGTTTCCCTGATGTATCTATTATTGAAGCAAGGGAGAAAGCACTTGAACTAAAAAGTCAAATTGCTAAAGGTATCAACCCTATGGAAGAGAAAGGCAAATTATCTAATGGGCTACCTGATGTATTACCTACTGAACTAACCTTTAAGGAACTGTTTGATAAATATATTAATGAATATGGTAGATATAATATTAAGAGATGGCAGGATCGTATTGTTACAATGGATAGGCAGGGTAAACATTTTTACCCTATGAAAATTTCTACTATCCAAAAGGTGGATATTCAGCAGGCATTTAATAATCTTGCTAATGTTGGCAAGTACACTGCAAACAGATTTCTTGAGATGTTAAGTTCTATATTTAATAAAGCTATTGAGTGGGAATTATTAGAAAAAAATCCTGTTTTTGGTATTAAGAAACATAAGGAGCAATCAAGGGATAGATATATTACTAAGGAAGAAATGCCACGATTCTTTCAGGCGTTAGAAAAAGAAAAAAATCAGTTAATAAAAGATTTTATCTTAATATCTTTATATTCAGGAGTACGCAAAAATAATGTACTATCTATGCGTTGGGAAAATATCAGTTTTGCTAACAAGATATGGTATATCCCAAATACTAAGAATGGTGAGCCTCACACTATGGTGTTGGTAGATGAAGCCAAAATATTGCAAGCTAGGAAGGAACAAATAAACAGTGAGTGGGTATTTCCTAGCAACACAAGCAGTAGTGGACACTTACAAGAACCCAAGAAAGCATGGAAAAGGATTTGCCAGAAAGCTGGGTTAAAAAATCTAAGATTACATGATCTTAGAAGAACATGTGGTAGTTGGATGGCTATTAACGGTGCTAGCCAGTATATTATTGGAAAAGCTTTAAATCATAAAGACATTAAATCCACAGCAATTTATGCACGATTGAGCTTAGACCCTGTACGAGAATTTATGGAAAAAGCTACCAACTCTATAACAATTTCAAAGAACGAAACTGAATCTGACGAATCTTCTTTAGTAGAAAAGAACTGATGGTAAGGTAAATCAAGCTATTTAAAGTCATATAACATATTGGACTTTGGACAAAAGGAAATTGTTAAGTGATTTATTTGAACAGTCAAAATGGTATAATTTTAAATTAATTGCTAAATTCAGGTAGAATTTAAGAGTAAATTAGAGAGTTCTGTGTACATGTTGTCATCTGACACTCTCCTTAACCTAATAGATATTGCATGAAGGTAGCAAAATTCACCTATGAATCCCTTGTAATATAAGGGGTTCAGAAAAATTATACAAAAATACAAATTATATATTTAAAATTTTATTATATTTTAGCTTGTAGCCCTTATTAAGACAAGGATAGAATAAATTACCTCATTATCTATCATGCAATATTAGATTAGCTAAGAAAATGATTATAAGCCAAGCATTGGTATACAAAATACTAAAAGAAGAACAACCAAAAAGCTTAGGTGAAATATGAATGTACCAGTAATAAGATGACGAAAAGACCAAGACACGACCAGTTATTTAAAAAAATAATGGGCAATGAAATAGCAGCCCAAGAATTTTTAGAATTATCTGCCAAGTGATTTTAAAGAAAAGATAGACTTATCAAAGATCAAAATAGAGAAGGAAAATTATATTGAAGAGAGTTTGAGACGGAAATATAGTGACATAGTTTATTCGGTAAATTTCCCTAGTTTGACAATTGAAAATACCAGTTTTATAGAATTAGATTTAAGAGATTCTATTTCTGATGTGTTATTTTCGGCAAAATTTGATAATAATAAGGATGGATAGCCGATACAATTAGCTATAGAGCTTGGGTTTAATGAACATATTATTGCTGATTTCATAAAAGAAGACTCTTTGCAGCAAACTTTAGGTAGTGCAGTTGCCGTAGCCCTAGCAGATTATTTTCAAATATCACTAGATGAAATGGTCGGTAGGATTAAGCCCACTACTTCGGATAAATAAATTTCATATTACTACTAATAATCTACAGATGCAGATTATTAGTAGTAATAATTATTCAAAAAATAGTACTACAAATGCAATAATGTTCTCATCGCACGTTCCCTAACACCCCGCTTGTTAAGCGTAAAGAAAACTATTCTTTTACATAATGTAAATTTAGGTAAAGCATAAAGATCATGTATTTCAGCTTCAGTTAAAATTTTAATACACTTATAATCTGTAGTCATAAAACCATAAATTTTGTATAATACAAAATGGTCGTTTTATAGTATCTACTATGAATAGTAAAAATACTAATATATAAATATATCAAGACCAAATTCATCAGACAGCGTCTGATGAATTTGATCCAAAACTTTCTTGGTCAAAATATTGTTTGTTAATACAGATAACTTCTAAATCAGCTAGACAATTTTATGAGATGGAAGCAATAAAGAATCATTGGTCAGTTAGAGAATTAGCAAGGCAAATTGGTAGTTTACTTTATGATCGGCTTGCTAAAAGTAAGGATAAAGAAGGTATTTTACAACTTGCCACAAAAGGACAAGAAATAGAAAAACCGGCTGATGCTATTAAAGACCCATTAATTATGGAGTTTTTAAATATTCCTGAGTGGTATCAATTAACGGAGAGTAGGCTTGAAGAAGCATTAATTGATAATTTACAAAATTTCCTACTTGAATTGGGTAAAGGTTTTGCTTTTGTTGCAAGACAAAAAAGAATTACCTTAGATGGTAGGCACTTTTATGCAGATTTAGTTTTTTACCATGTTATCTTAAAATGTTACGTCGATGCTATGGTTAAATATACTCTTGGTGTTAATAACCAACAAATATTTGCTTCTAAATACCAATTTCATTTACCTAGTGAGGAAGAATTAACAGAAGAAGAACTTAAAAAGGAGATTAAGTACATTAAAGAGCATATGAATATTGAGTAGTAAATAGTAAAGGTAAATAAAAACATGCTAAATGACTTTACTGGTGGTGGGCAGATATTTCTATATGGGGTTCTCTGCAAGAAATATAATAAATGGTTCTTTACAGATACTGTGATTGCTAAACAATTTGCTATGCTTTCTTTAGATTTTATTTGGAGACCATTTAAAACCAGGGGCAAAGTTAAATTTTGCTAAAAGTATGGCTCGCTTTTTGTAACAATATCTTACAAGATAATGGTATGGACCTACCCTATATACAGAATGAGAAGCAAATGCTAATCTTCTAGGATAGGAAATGAATCCTAAACAACAATAAGGAGGTCCATATGGAAGTTACCACAATTGGTATAGATATTGCAAAAAGAATTTTTCAAATTCA
>JAJIYL010000030.1 GCA_020881195.1 Rickettsia endosymbiont of Pseudomimeciton antennatum
ATAGGGTAAATTTAAAGTGATTTATTAACTATAAGCCGGATACATGACTGCATTCGATTTTTTTGCTGTTATATATTATTTTTTTCTTGCATTATCGGGTAGGTCCATACATGGATTGCTTCGACCATTACATGGTCTCGCAATGACGGAGTAATGATTAGTCGGGTAGCTCTATACATCTAACCTTTAAATTCTATTTAGCAATGGGCAAGCTAGATTCTGGTTGCTTATCGTCAACTTGCTCTATTTTCTTAATTATTCCGGGGTTTCTCTTAGAAGACAGATTAGCCAAAATAATAGCATTGATTATAAATAATGTGGCAAGTACTACCGTAGTTTTAGTCAAGAAATTAACCACTGTCCTGCCTGCTACAACACCCATAGTACCGTTACCACCACCAATGCCACTCAATCCATCACTACCAGTCTTTTGCATCAAAATTACAATAATTAGCAATATCGCTATCACAATATGCACAAAAAGTAATATATTCATCATTTTCTAAAAACCCTATAATTTAACCTTATTATTATTCCAATTTTGGATTAACTAAGTTAGTCCGAAATTGGGGTTATAACTTAACATTTGAACTAACATTTGATAATCAAGTGAAGATTTACCAACCATAACCCCATCAATATTCTGTAGATTCAATATTTTTTCTATATTATCTAAATTTACAGATCCACCATACACCAAGCTGATATTATTTGCAACTTGGCTTTGCTTGAGATAATAATTAAGAACCTCAAATATCTCTATTAGTTCTTCTTTTCTAGGAATAATCCCTGTTCCTATAGCCCACATTGGTTCATATGCCACTATTAAATGTTGCTTACCTACTTCTGGTAAAGATTCTTCTAATTGCTTTAATAAGAAATTTTTATAATTATTATTTTTTCGTGTAGCTAGATCCTCTCCAATACAAATAATAGGGGTAACCTGAGCGTTTAAACAATTTTCTGCTTTTTGTCTTATTAATTCACTAGATTCTTGAAAGAGATTTCTACGTTCACTATGACCAACAATGGAGTAATTAATTTTACTAAGTTTTAGTAATAAGCTAGAATATTCTCCAGTACAACTCCCCTGCCCTGCAAATTGACTGACATTCTGTCCACAAAATTCTAAAGATTTAAATTTGTCAGATAGATAAGCAAGGTAAGGGATAGGAGGAGCTATAATAAGCTGATTATTATATTGTTGTTCTGTAAGCTTAGTACAAAATTCAAATGCATCATCTAAGCTCATGTGCATTTTCCAATTAGCAATAATAAGTTTTTTCATAAAAATCACTTGCAGATATTAGTGGACGAACTATTTTAGTGTATTGTAAAAACTTAAAGAAGAAAAATTTTATATTTATGTTAAACAATATTAGAAACACTGCTGATAGTTTTGTAATGCGTGTTTTACTTGGCATGATTGCCTTCGCTTTTGTTGGATGGGGAATTAAGGATGTATTACAGACTAGCAATAATTTTGATTTGATTACCTTTTCTGATGCAAAGAATATTAGCCAAGAAGATTTCCTAAAAGAAAAAGCCGAGCAAATTCGTGTTATTCAAAGACAAACCGGAACAAATCTTAGTGAAGAAGATATAAAGCAGTTGAATATTGATAATTTTATTATTAAAAAACTTATCAATAATCGTATTATCAACTACTTAGTACACTATTATAATTTAGATTTAACTGACGATACTGTGATCCAGTTGATTAAAGAATCGCCTAATTTTAAGAATGAGCAAGGTCTATTTGACGTAGAGCTATTTAAAGCTTTTTTAAAAAATTCTTATATTAGTGAAGAGGATTATTTATCTGACATTAAAGAACATAATTTAAAGAATATGCTAATTGGTATTTTTATAGAATCATTCCATACACCAAAAATAATGGTCAATAATTTCATAGATTATATGGCAGAAACAAGAGAGATAGATCTTGTACAAATTGATCTAAAGCATCGATCTAAAGACTTATCAATACCCCCTCCAACCACAGCACAGTTAGAAGATTTGTACAAAAATAACCTAGCATTGTTTGAAATACCGGAAAAACGTAGCTTGTCTTATGTAAAAATATCGAATGAAACATTAAGTAAGCAAATTCACAATAGCGACGATGAGTTATTGAGTTTTTATCATGACAATAAAGAAGAATTTGCTAATAAAAACTTTAGCGAGGTCAAAAAACAAGTTAATGAATTATTGCAACAACAAAAAACAGAAGAGTTAAAACTATTATTGATTAAAAATCTAGAAGATGATGTTGCAGCTGGTTCAAGTTTAACAGAAATTGCTGGAAAATATGAATTACCCATACAGAATTTAGAATCTGTAAGTTATAAGGATTTAGCGATTAATAAAATTGATATTGCCCAAAATGCTGACAGTATTTTCGATCTTGCAGAAGGAGAACTATCATATCCAATAGAATTAACTGACAAAGGAGCCTTTATATTGGTTGAGATTAAATCTATTCAACCAAGCAAAGTACCAGAATTCCCAGCAATTAAGGAGCAAGTACAAAAACTATGGAACGAACAATATTTGAGAGAGCTAAATTTAAAAACCATAGAAACTATTGCTAAAGAATACACCCCAGCTAAGAATAAAGAATTTCTGAAAGTTATTACCAGCCAATCTACAGCTTTTTCTAGGTCTGAAATTCATAACAATCAACAATTACCAACAGAATTACTATCAGCAATTTTTCAGACTAATATTGGCTCCAATACCCCAGTTTTTCAGTCAAAAGATAAGGCGTATTTTGCTTATATAAAATCAAAGAAAATTGATAAGAAAAAAAGGCAGGAAATTCAGAAAAAGAATGAGAAAGATATTGCAAGTGCCATACAAAACAATGTTATTGATGAGCTGATTAGCTATGCTATCAAGAAAAATAACATGAAACAGGTGGGGTCGTGAACATTTTTAATTAACTCACCTCCTTACGCATAAACCTATGGCAATTTAAAAATTGCGGAAAAGTACAAGGCGTCTATTAGCGAGGAGCCGCTTTAGTGGCATTGATGCAATCCAAAAAAATTAAATTTGGATTGCTTCGTCGGCTTACGCCTCCTCGCTAATAGCGTATGTGCCTATAACTCGTTTATTAGCGAGACCACGTAGTGGTCAATGAAAAAAATAAGCAATATACTCAAATGATTTGAAGAATTGGAACGTAAAACAAGGGGTGAGCGAGCGGAGCGTAGTAAACCTACGTGAGTACGCGAATGCCCCGAAGTTTTACGGAGCCAATTCTTCAAAGCAGAAGAGTATACCGCAAAAAAAATGAACACAGCTATTAGTGGAACAAAAAAATCTGTTATGTTTATAGACATAACCTAATCAGGAAAAGAAATTATGGATAAAAATTTTAAACAAACCAGCTTTTTATTTGGTAGCAATGCGGTCTTTATAGAAGAATTATATCAGCTATATCTATCAGATCACACAGCAGTTGATAAAAGTTGGCAAAATTATTTCCAAAATATTGAGAATAATAATAGTCCGCAGGTTAAAAAAACTATTTCTCATATTATTACTTCACCTCACGAAAGGATTCATCCGTTTAGTACGGATTTTTCTGCTGTTACTAATAAACTCCTAGCAAAAATGATGATTGCCCGCTATCGTAGATACGGACATCATTTAGTAAAACTAGACCCATTAAATCTTGAAGTCCTTAAAACGAAAAGCGAGTTGAAGCTTAATATAGAAGATTTTGGTTTTATTAAAGATCAGTTGAATAATATTATAGAAATTGATGATGAATTTTTTGGAATAAAAGCATGTACACTTGGTGAATTGGTTAATTTGCTTGATCAAACTTATGCTAAAGATATTGCCATAGAATTTGATCATATGACAAATGCAGATGAGAAAGCTTGGCTTTCTGAACAAATGGAAAGTAATGTTCAAACTTTTAATGTATTGGAACAGGATAAGAAGGATATACTAAAAGATTTAGTAGAAATTGAAGGATTTGAACAATATATACACACAAAATTTCCTGGGGCAAAACGTTTCTCAGTAGAGGGGGGAGAGGCAGCTGTAGTAGCTATAGATAAAGCTATAGATATGTCTATTGTTCATGGAATAGAAGATGTCGTAATAGGTATGGCACATCGAGGAAGACTTAGCACCTTGAGCAAGGTAATGACCAAACCTTACAAAGCTCTTCTTTCTGGATTTATCACAGGAAGTATCCTGCCTAATAATTTAGATATTTCGGCTGATGTGAAGTATCATATTGGCTATTCATCAGATCGGATAAGAGGACAATCTAAGGTTCACCTTTCTATGGCAGATAATCCCTCGCATTTAGAAGCAGTAAATTCAGTGGTAGCTGGTAAAGTACGAGCAAAACAGGACAATATCCAAGATGTTAACCGTAAGAAGGTAATGGGTATTCTAGTTCATGGTGATACTGCTTTTTGTGGTCAAGGTGTAGTCGCTGAAAGTTTATTTATGTCAAATTTAAAGGCTTATCATGTTGGTGGAATTATTCATTTTGTCATTAATAATCAGCTTGGCTTTACAACAGATAGTTGTGATACTAGACCCACTAGATATTCCACCGAATTTGCTAAGATAATTAATAGTCCAATTTTACATGTAAATGGTGATGATATTCAAGCAGTACTCAAAGCTACCAATATGGCAGTGAATTACCGACATAAATTTGCTAAAGATATAGTCGTTGAGATCATATGTTATCGTAAATACGGTCATAATGAAGGTGATGAACCTATGTATACTCAAGGTGCTATGTATAATGTAATAAAAAATAAACAATCCCCAGCAACTATTTTGGCAAATGAACTAGTAGAGGCTGGAATAATTGACCAAAATTATTTTCCTACATTGAAAGAACAATTTAAAGTAAAATTAGACCAAGAATATGAACATGCCAAAAATTACCAACCACAAGCTCAGTTCTTAGAGGGCTTATGGTCTGGTTATACTAAGTCAAATGCTAAAATACTCTCTACTGGTGTTAGCAAAAACACCTTAAAAGAACTCGGTATAAAGCTTTGTCAAATACCAAAAGATTTTCCTTTAAATCCAAAACTTGTAAAATTATTTGGATTAAGAGAAAACACCTTAAAGCAGGATAAGCCTATCGACTGGGCAACTGCAGAACAGCTAGCCTTTGCCAGTCTATTAAATTCAGGTACTAGAATACGTTTTACTGGTCAGGATTCTGAGCGTGGTACTTTCTCTCACCGTCATGCAATATTACATAGTCAGGTGGATGATAGAACTTATATTCCATTAAATAATTTATCACAAAATCAAGCAAGTTTTGAAATTGCTAACAGTAATTTATCTGAATATGCAGTTTTAGGTTTTGAGTATGGTTATTCATTAGTTAATCCAAAAGATTTAGTAATTTGGGAAGCTCAATTTGGTGATTTCGCTAATGGAGCTCAAATAATTTTCGACCAATTCATTTCCAGCAGTGAAAACAAATGGCTCAGGATGAGCGGTATAGTAGTGCTACTACCACATGGACTTGAAGGACAGGGTCCAGAGCATAGTTCTGCAAGATTTGAGAGGTTCTTACAACTTGCTGCTGAAGATAATATTCAAGTTACATATCCCACGACACCAGCTTCATTTTTTCATTTATTACGTCGTCAAATATACAGTAATATTCGTAAACCACTAATAGTGATGTCACCAAAATCTTTATTAAGGCATAAAATGGTTGTATCACCTCTCTCTCAGATTGATGAGAATACCAGCTTTGTACCTGTATTAGACGAAATCAATAGTGCGATAAATGCCAGGGAAGTAACACGAGTTATATTATGTACTGGTAAAGTCTATTATGATTTATTAGAGAAGAGAGAAGCAAAAACTATCTCAGATATGGTGATTATTAGACTTGAACAATTATATCCATTTGAAAAAGATATTGTCATTAAAATATTAGGTAAATATGATAAGGCTAAGGAGTTTATTTGGTGTCAAGAAGAACCTAAAAATATGGGAGCGTGGAATTTTATTAAAGACTACTTAAATGAAAGCCTAAAAGATATATCAATTAATAATCAGTTTAAATATGTTGGTAGGAACGAATCTGCTTCACCAGCAGTTGGCTCGCTTAGCATACATAATGAGCAGCAAGAAAAATTACTTGAAGAAGCATTGGGCAAATAATTGAGGGATTAGCAAGAGTACTATCGTCTATTAGCGAGGAAGTTTTACCCTCTAATGTCATTGCAAGAAAGCGTAAGCCAAGAAGCAATCCAGGAAAGTGATTAGAAATAATGGTATGGACCTACCCTATATACAGAATGAGAAGCAAATGCTAATCTTCTAGGATAGGAAATGAATCCTAAACAACAATAAGGAGGCCCATATGGAAGTTACCACAATTGG
>JAJIYL010000031.1 GCA_020881195.1 Rickettsia endosymbiont of Pseudomimeciton antennatum
AATTCCATCAGGGCTATAGGGTAAATTTAAAGTGATTTATTAACTATAAGCCGGATACATGACTGCATTCGATTTTTTTGCTGTTATATATTATTTTTTTCTTGCATTATCGGGTAGGTCCATACATGGATTGCCACGACCATTACATGGTCTCGCAATGACGCTGGGCTATTTTTTTCTATGACTTTTAAATGCCATGCATAAGGTGCCATGCATAAGGTGAATTAAAATAATATAAAAATATCTTGCTTAAAAGCATTAAATCAACTAAAAATCATTACTTTAATATTAATTATTTGGAACAAATTATGGGTCAAAAAAATAATCCTAATGATGGTTTGTCAAAGAAGCAAACAAATAATATTAACTATGACGATTTTCCTTATGAAAGTTTTCCTTTTACTTATACAAGACCGGAGCATTTAAGAACTATAGGTTTAGTATTTGGTATGCAACCTCCTATGATAGAAAATGCTAGGATACTTGATATTGGTTGTGGTGAAGGGGGTAATATGATTGATTTTGCCGAAAGTTACCCACAATCTTATTCTTTAGGAATTGATTTATCAAAAGTGCAAGTTAATAATGGAATAGAAGTAATAAAGAGTTTAGGTTTAAAGAATATTGAGCTAAAACACTTATCGATATTGGATCTTGATGAATCATTTGGTAAATTTGATTATATAATTTGTCATGGGGTAATTTCTTGGGTGCCGGATGTGGTTTGTGACAAGATTTTTGAAATATCTAGTAAATTATTAAGTCCTAACGGTATTGCCTTTATCAGCTATAATACTCTGCCAGGCTGGAATATGCAAAAAACTATCAGAGATATGATGATGTTTCATGGTGCTGCCTTTACTGATAACCATGATAAACTACAACAAGCTAAATTATTATTAGATTTTGTTAATGAGTCTCTAGAAGGATCAGATAGTCCTTATTCTAAGTTCTTACAACACGAAACTAAGTTGATTAAGAATTTAAATAATTCATATTTATTACACGAATATCTCGGAGAAAAAAATACTGCTTTTTACTTTCAGGAATTTGTAAGTAACGCTAGAAAACATAATCTAAATTATCTTGGAGATACCTCACTTTCTACCATGTTTGTTGGTAATTTGCCTGCAAAGGCTGCAGAGAAATTACAATCGATAAATGATATTGTAAGAACTGAACAATATATGGACTTTATTACTAACCGTAAATTTAGAACTACTTTGTTATGTCACGATAATGTCATGATAAATAGGACGATTGAACCAAGTAAGTTAAGTGACTTCTATACTACTTTTAATATCAGACCAGCCATGCCTGAAAATGAGGTGGATATCAGTAATGCAGTAGAAAGTTTGGGATTTTACTATAATAATTCAGAATCCCCTGACATTTCAACGTCTTCTCCTATAATGAAGGCAGTTTTCTACGTTTATGCTGATAATATTGGTAATCCTTTGACTTTGGAACAAATTGCTAAATTGGCTGTGAAAAAGTTAGAGAAATTACAACTTAAAGATTTTAGAGCAGAAATAGATTCTGTAATTGCCAAACTGATGTTACAAGGATATGTACAAATATTTGCAACAAAACCTAGCTCAATATATGAAATCTCATCAAAACCAAAAGTAAGTGAGTTAGTAAGATATCAGGCTCAAAAGTTAGGACAAACTAATTTAGTTGTGACAAATCGAATTAATGCTTTGGTGCCATTGCAGTTGCATGAAAAATATATTATTGAACTATTAGATGGAAAAAATTCTATTGAACAGATCGAAGAAAAAATATTTGAAAAATTTACTGCTGGAGTATTAGTGGCGTCTAATAAAGATGGTATAGTAAGTGATGAACAGCTTTTGAAGCCATATATTACTCATTGTGTAAATGTTTGCTTACAAAGATGCAAAATAAATTATTTATTAATTGGATAAAGTGATGTTAGTTGAGAAAGTTAAGAGCAAAGCTGAACATGAAGAAATAAATGTAATTATCGAGATTCCAATGGCAAGTAATCCAGTAAAATACGAGATGGATAAGGAGTCAGGAGCTATATTTGTTGATAGATTCATGCAAACTGCTATGTTCTACCCTGGTAATTATGGGTTTATTCCACATAGTTTGTCAGAAGATGGTGACCCAGTAGATGTATTGGTAATGTCACATTATCCTGTTGTACCTGGTTGCGTGATTAGGTCACGCCCTATTGGTGTTCTAATGATGGAAGATGAATCTGGATTGGATGAAAAAATTATTGCTGTCCCGGTTTCTAAGCTAGATATTACTTTTGATTCAATAAAAGACTTAGATGATCTTTGCCCAATGCTAAGACAACGAATAGTACATTTCTTTGAACATTACAAAGATCTAGAAAAAGGTAAATGGGTAAAGGTAATTGGCTGGGAAAATGCTCAAAAAGCCAGAGAGCTAATTAATGAAGGTATATCAAGGGCAAAGAGTTAGTTTTGATATAGTGGCATATACTCAAATGGTGTAATTGGAATAACAAATGAAAGGCGAAGGATATACATTATTTCATTCTGGGATTGTAGTAGCTTTCTTTACCTTAATCTCCCGTATATTTGGTCTTGCTAGAGAATTATTTATTGCTTCATTATTTGGGGCTAGTAATGTTGCGGATAGCGTTAATGTTGCTTTTAAATTACCCAATCTATTTAGGCGTATTTTTGGGGAAGGGGCTCTATCAGTCGTTCTTGTACCTATTTTTAACAAAAAAATCCTAGAATCTCGTGAGGCAGCATGCCATTTCACCGGCGTTATATTTACTATTCTACTAATTACTTTAGTCGTGATAGTAGTGATAATGCAGCTTATGATGCCTTCCTTAATGTTTATTATTGCCCCTGGTTTTCATCAATATCCAGAGAAATTTAATTTAACAATTGCTCTGTGCCGTATCACTATGCCATATTTGGTTTTTATCTCGATAGCGGCGATGCTTGGGGGTATTCTAAATTCAGTAAAGAGGTTCGCAGCTTTTGCCTTTTCTCCGATTATTTTAAATATTATTGTGATTCTTACAACGGTAATATTACAAGAGCGTATATCTGCTCCTATATCGATTAGTTTATCTTTGGTGATTGCTGGATTATTACAAATCATCTTTATGTTTTATTGTGTAATTAGAGTTGGTTTATCGTTTCCACTAGTTTTTGATCCATGTAATAGAGATGTAAAGAAGTTTTTGTTTAATATGGGACCAGCGGTTGTTAGTTCTGGATTTCAGCAGCTTAACTTATTCATCTCGCAATCAATAGCTAGCTTCATCGAAGGGGCGATTTCAATATTATCTTATGCAGAGAGAATATACCAATTTCCTCTATCGATAATAGGAGTAACTTTCGGTACTATATTATTACCAGAATTATCGAAAACCTACCAAATGAATGATTTAGAGAAAGCAGCAAAAATCCAAAATAATGCTATTAAAGTAGGACTTTTATTATCTTTACCAGTGGCTTTCGGTATTATTGTTTTATCAGAACCAATCATTCATATAATATATCAGCGTGGAGCTTTTACTTATGATGATACAATTAAAACTGCTGAGGCTATTTCTGCTTTTTCCCTTGGTTTACCAGCTTTTATACTCTCCAAAATTTTGACGCCAATTTTTTATGCTAATCACGATACGAAAACTCCTTTAAAAATCACCTTATATTCTCTTACTGTAAATACAATATTAAATATTGTTATGATGAGGCAGTTTGGTCACCTTGGTATTGCTCTTGCTTGCTCTGTTACCGCTTGGTATAATGTTTGGTTGTTATATACACATACAAAGAAATATGGTCTTTCTTTTATTGATTCAAATTTATACTCGTTTTGTAGCAAGATTTTATTAAGCTGTGCAATAATGGTACTAGTAGTTTGGGTGATTAAATATTATTATGCTGAATATTATTATACCGAATTTTTGTTAGTAAAAGCTTTTATGTTGGCAGCAACGATTTTAGCTGGAGCGGCAACGTTTTTTCTAATGGTTTTTTATTTTAAGCTCTATCCAAAAAGATTTATTAATGATGAAAACTGAGTCTAATTATCAAGATTTTTTAAAGACTATAGCCATAATAACCATGGTAATAGATCATGCAGGGTTACTTCTTTTTCCTGAATATGAAATAATGCGAGTTATTGGTCGCATTACTATGCCCATTTTTTGCTTTTTTGCTGGCTATAATTTTCATAAGAAACCAAGCATTAAAGTTCTTGTAGTTGGAGTTTTACTATATATAGTTACTATCATATTTTTTAAGGAATTTATTGAGACTAACATACTTATCTCGATTTTCTTAGGGCAGTGCTATCTTTATTATTTTCATAATAGCCTAAATAATTTTTTCTATAAGGGCTATTGTCATGTTGTTTTCCTTGGATCTCTTTGGTTCTGTAGTTGGTTCCTTATTGATTACGGCACCTTATCTATGGCTATCATGCTACTTGGGTATATAGCTAAGCATGATCTAAGTAATTTTAGGCTTACCATTGCAATATCTATGATTTTGTCTATAATGCATAGCATAATTACTTTTCGGTTTTCGTCTATCTATGTATTTATAGTAATTATATTCGGGGTTTTGGGATATATATTGATGGTTGCAAGAAGTTTTGAGCAAAAAATTGCTATAAATTTGCGGTTCATAAGCCGTAATTCTTTATATATCTTTGCTATACATCCAGCAATTTTATATTTATTATTTTTATTTTTGTAAATTCTATTATAGTACCATACATTTTTATTCTATAAACCTCAGTTTTGGATTAGAATTTTTAAATTCTAATCCAAAACTGAGGTTGTAAGTAACTTAATTTGTGCTAGACACGTTGCCACGGCAGTTTCAGTTCGCAGAACATTTGCTCCTAAACTTATTGATAAACTATTGGATCTTAATGAAAGCATCTTGAGTTCATTTGGTGAAAAACCGCCTTCTGGACCAACAATAACTGAAATATTTGAGTATATAGGCATGATTTTTAATAATGTATTATTTTTATCTTCATTTTCATTAGCATATATTATAGAATTATCTAGGTTTTGATCCAGGAAAAGACTAAGTGATATTAATGGCATAAGAATGGGCGGTGTTAAACGCTCAGATTGTTCTGTAGATTCGATAATACATTTCATCAATTTTTGATTATTAATATTACGAAATTGAGACCTTTCTGTGATTAATGGAATAATTTTTGTCACCCCAAGTTGTACAGCCATATCTATAGCATCTAACATTCTATCATTTTTAATAATGGATATCCCTAAAGTAAGCTCAGGTTCAGCTATTGCTTTTCTTAAAATATTAGTAAGCCCAGCACGTAAATTATTTTTTGTTATATCAGTAATTTGTGCTATAAATTCACCATCTATACCGTTAAAAATTCTAAAATGATCACCAATTTTTAGTCTTAATACTGTTTTAAGGTAGTGACTATGCTCTTCTGTAAGATTTAGCGAACAGTTTTTAATTAGTTTGATATTGGTATATATTCTATGAAGACGAGAAGTTCTCATAATTTTAACTCCAATGATCAATTGCTAGACATTTTGACTTTTTTATTTATTTCAAAACATGATTTTAATAATTAAAATTATGTTTTGAAGTAAAAATATATTATTAAGGAAGAAACAACAATGAAAAAAAACTAACTCAAACAGAAGGAGATAATATATTATGAAAAGAAAATTCACAGAAATAGAAGATAGTTTGTTTAAAACACTTCACAGAAAGGGTAATCCTTTAGTGTTGTATAATGTTTGGGATGTTGGATCAGCACAGGTTGTAGAGAAGTCCGGGGCGAAAGCATTAGCTACAAGTAGCTGGGCGGTAGCAAAGTCTTATGGTTATGAAGATGGTGAAAAATTCCCACTTAAATTAGCCTTGCAGAATTTAAAGAATATTATTGAAAAAGTTAAAGTACCTGTAAGTTTTGATTTTGAATCAGGATTTGCATCGGAGTTAAGTGAGTTAACAAAAAATGTTGGTCTCATAGTTGAAACAGGTGCAGTTGGTATAAATTTTGAAGATCAAATTATTGGGAAAGAAAAAGCAAGATACTCTATAGAAGAGCAATGTAAACGAATTAAAGCAGTTAAAGAAGCTATAAAGGAATCATTATTGCTTAGTATGTTTATTAATGCTAGAACGGATATCTTTCTTCAAAAAGATACATCTGAGCATAATGAACAAGACTTAAAAGAAGATATAGAACGAAGCAAAGCTTATGCAGAAGTTGGAGCCGATGGGTTCTTTGCACCAGGCTTAGCAAATCATAATTTTATAAAACAATTATGTGAATCTTCACCTATTCCTGTTAATATAATGGTGCAGGATGTAACGGTAGTAAAAGGTCTTATTGATCTGGGTGTATCTAGAATTAGTTACGGTCCTTTCCCATATATTGCAGTAATGCAAGAATTGGAGAAATCTGCAACTGAAGCGTTAACACGTATACTCAAATGATTTGAAGAATTGGAACGTAAAACAAGGGGTGAGCGTGTTAGGCGTAGTAAACCTACGTGAACACGCGAATGCCCCGAAGTTTTACGGAGCCAAAGTATACCAGCAGAAGTAGGGTTTAGAAAGAGGTCTAATTAGTTATCACAGGCAGCCTCCTAGGTTCTTATATCAGATTTTCAAGATATAAGAACCTAGTCTTATAACTGTTCTACATCGTTAGAAGTAGAAATTTCTTGTTGTTCAAAACTCTCAAGAGAACTAGTAGCATCTTGCTTATTGCTCCTTGAATAATCTTGTGCTTCAGATTCTGACCGTGCAACAATTACCGTGATATTTGTGCTAATCTCAGCATGCAACCTGACTTCTACAATGAATGCACCTGTTGACTTTATTGGCTTCTTAAGAATAATATTTAAATGTGATATTGGCTGTAAAGAAATCTTAGATAAACTTTCAGCAATTTCTTTATTATTAACTGAACCAAACAATCGACCATCATCAGCAGATTGTCTAATAAAGACCAATTCTTTACCACCTATAATATTATTAATAGCTTCTGCCTCAGATCTTATTTTTAGGTCCTTTGCTTCAAGCTCATGTTTTTGAGCTTCTATGAACTGTTTATTAGGTTCTGTTGCCCTAATTGCTAATTTCTTGGGGATAAGATAATTACGAGCAAACCCCCTTTTTACCTTAAGAATTTCTGCAATTTTTCCGAGCTTTCTTACGGGTTTAATTAAAATAACTTCCATCTTATTCCTCTGCTCAAACTTGAAATACAAAAGGCAATAATGCTAGAATTCTAGCAATTTTTATAGCATTTTTCAGTTTTCTTTGTTTTTTAGCACATACATTGGTGATTCTGCTAGGCAACATCCTACCACCTTCTGACACAAATTTTATTAACAAGTCAGGGTTCTTGTAATCAATTATTGGAGCATTTTCAATAGAAAGAGGGCAACCCTTACGTTTTCTAAAAAATACCCTTTTATTAGTTCTATCAGCCATTCTAGTCATTGACTTGGAGTCAGTAGCATCATTTTCAAACATTTTAATCTTTTCCAATTTTATTACATTGAGTCTTTATTAATTGTTACATCAACTATTTCTTCATGGTCTAAACTTTTACTTCTTAGAATAGGCGAAGGTTCAGCACTTATTGAATCAACATTTATATTAATAAATCTAATAATATTTTCACTTAGCTTCATTTTCCTTTCCATTTCAGTTATTACCGAAAAGTCAGTTTTAAGCCCCATGAAAACATAATGCCCTTTTTTGTTATTACCAATCTTATAGGCTAAACTTCTTAAACCCCAATATTCAGTTTTAACAACCTCGCCATTACTATTTTCAACAATTTTAGTAAAATCATCGGTGATTTTATCTACATCAGCAGATGAAATATCTTGACGTATGATAAAAACTGATTCGTAAAAAGCCATATATAAGAATCTCCAGCTACAAAATAAAGTCATTTATAACAATAAAAAACATTTAATTCAAGTGTTATCTTTATTATAAGGCATAATTAATAAATTACTAATAACCTTTGATTGCAGATTAAAGCCGTTTTGCACGGATTGTAAACAAATAATTAAATTAATAGACTTATGTTAATAAATTTAGTAGAAGTTTATTAATTAATTCGATAATATTGCATTTTAAAAAGTTAAGTTAATATAACTATAATAATTTACAATAATGTAACATTAGACTCTTGTATAATTAAAGGATACTCTTTGTGCTTTATAATTGCTTTCGAAAACTTCGAAGATTGGTGTTTACATTACTTATGTTTACGCTCTAATTCTTCAAATTTAGATATATGGAATACAAGAGATGAATTTAGTCGTGCCTAAATCTTTATTTAATTAGTATTTAAAATGTTGGATAAATTACCACCTAGAATTCTTATTATAGAATCAACTAAAAGCATTAACGTTTCTTTATCTAACGTCATAGAGAGAGCATGGTTTAATCTTGTTAAGGCTACTACGGCAGAAAAAGCAATAGTTTCTTCTACTATAAATCACCCTGATATAATTATTATTGATTCGATGGTACAAGATAAAGTTGCTACAGAGATAGCAACTAGAATAAGAGACATTAATGGTTTAGCAAAAGTACCAATAATATTTTTATTAAATTATGGAGAATCTCCGTCTAACTACACTTTAGAAGACAATAACTTTGTTGCTTCTCTTATTAAACCATTCACGTCAGATCAACTAATGATTTTAATAAGATCTTTATTGAGACGTTCTAATTTGATTCTACAAGATAAAGTTATAAAATATAAGGAAGTAAGCATGGACCTTACCACCTATAAAGTAACTAATAACGGCAGGGTGATTCGTTTGGGACCAACAGAATTTAAGATTTTACAACTTTTTATAAAATCACCTAAAGTAATATTTTCCCGTCAAAATATTGTAGACAAAGTGTGGGGCAAGGATACGAGTATGGACCTGCGTACTATTGATGTACATATAAATAGAATAAGAGCATCTTTAAAAAACAAAGGATCTGAACTGTTTATAAAAACAGTTCGTTCCACAGGATATTGCCTTGATTTGCCGGATTAAAACAAAAGATTACCTATTGTTTATCAGACACATATTTATTTAGAAATTTCTCATATAGTTCTTGCAATCCACTAAATTTGGTGTAATTTTCTAAAACTTTAGTATCTAAGGTACAGAATATTTAACCAATAGTAAGACGTTATGGAACCAGATAAAATTAAAAATACCCTCATTGTACCACTATATATTATTATATTAATTATTGCAATACCTATATTAAGTGAGACTATTTATACCCCCTCACTTCCTAGCTTAGCCAAGGATTTAGCAATTAGTGCTAATTTAGCTGAATATACCCTTACTATTTATTTGTTTGGTTTTGCTGTTGGTGTTTTAATATGGGGCAACTTATCTGATTCTTATGGACGTAAGCCTTGTCTACTTATAGGATTTTTGGTTTATGCCTTATCGTGCTGCATTTGTTATCTAGCAGATAATATAAATATGTTATTGGCTGCAAGATTTATGCAAGCTTTTGGTGCTAGTGTTGGGTCAGTATTAGGCACAGCTATAGCTAGAGATGTAGTAGAGTCGAAAGATCGTGGTAGAATATTCTCAACTATAAGTATTGCTATGGCTTTTGCTCCTGCTATAGGACCAGTTATAGGTAGTTTTGTAGTAAAATTCTATCATTGGTCAGCTGTATTTCTCGTACTAATCGTAATAGCAATATTCATTATGGTGTTAATATCAGCTACACTTCCAGAAACTAACCAAAATCTAGAGGTTAAACGCTCGGCTATTATATTGTACAAAGAATGTTTTAATAAAATGATCAAAGATATCAGACTGCTCGGTTTCGTATTTTTAGTTGGATCAGTGAATGGTATTGGATTTGGCTATTTTGCTGAAGCACCTTTTTATTTTATTTCAGGACTAAATATTGCAACTTCATCATTTGGTATAATAGCATTCTTTATGTGTATTCCCTCAATTTTAGGTGGGCTTATATCTAAAAAGATGCATAAACTGCAAAGAATATCTGACAATATTATTTTTGCAGGCGTTAAGCTTATGTGTTTAGGCTCTCTGCTATTCTTTTTATCTAGTTATTTTGGTCTAATTAATAAAGGTGATGTAACCGTATCTGTATTACAAACTTTATTATGGATGGGCATGATTAATACTGGTGCTATGATGATAATTCCCAATTGCTTAGGTCAGGCTTTGGAAAATTATAGTAAATTTGCTGGTACTGCTGCCTCACTTTCTGGTTTTATGTATTATATAGTTATTGTAGGTATTACAGCGTTAATGGGACATATGCATGATGGGTCATTGATACGATTACCATTATTCATAATGATCATTTCAATTAGCATGATGTTAGTATTTTATCTTGCCATTAATAAGAAGCAAATATAGCTAACGCGAGTTGCCAATTAAACCGTCATTGCGAGGAGGAGTAAGCCGACGAAGCAATCCATGTATGGACCTACCCGATAATGCAAGAAAAAAATAATATATAACAGCAAAAAAATCGAATGCAGTCATGTATCCGGCTTATAGTTAATAAATCACTTTAAATTTACCCTATAGCCCTGAT
>JAJIYL010000032.1 GCA_020881195.1 Rickettsia endosymbiont of Pseudomimeciton antennatum
AAAAATTCTTTTTGCAATATCTATACCAATTGTGGTAACTTCCATATGGGCCTCCTTATTGTTGTTTAGGATTCATTTCCTATCCTAGAAGATTAGCATTTGCTTCTCATTCTGTATATAGGGTAGGTCCATACCATTATTTCTGATCACTTTTTTGGATTGCTTCGTCGCTAGCCGCTCCTCGCTAATAGACACTTGGCGATCAGATTTTTTATTCATTATAGAAAATAGTAAAAAAAAAATGTATGGTACTATCGGTGATATGGTTCTTTAAATGTGAAGATTTATAGGCAATGCTATAATCTTGTTTATTTTCCACTGGCATAAAATATATTTTTATGCTAGAAGTTTGAAATTGTTGTATCGATCTACTCGAAACTTACTTATATATGAAATTATGTTTATTCTATACAAGTTATTATAAGTGGTTAGAGTTTGAATGTTTTACTAAATTTAATTTATGTTATGAGGTTCTAATTATGGATAAAAATATTGTCGAACAAGATGTTATTGAAATCGTTGCTAACACATTAAAAGTAAAGAAAGATTTAATTACTCCTGATTCTAGATTTGTTGAGGACCTTAAATCAGATAGTTTAGATATAGTTGAATTAATGATGGCAATAGAAGCAAAGTATAAATGTGACATCCCAGATGAAGAGGCTAGTAAAATTTTAACTGTCTCTGATGTGGTACAATATATAATAAAAAATAATTAATTGATAAGCTATAATTATGTCAACTAGAAGAGTAGTTATAACCGGTATCGGACTCATCACGCCGTTGGGAATTGGTGTAAAACCCTCTTGGGATGGTATTATAAGTGGACGTAGTGGTATTAAGACAATCACCGGCTTTGATACTTCCAACCTTGCTTGTAAAATAGCTGGTATTGTGGATCATTCAACTGATAACAGCTTTAACCCGGAGAAGTTTATTGACCCTCGTAATGTACATAAGATGGATTTATTCATCCAATATGGTATCGCAGCAGCTACTGAAGCAATCGAGGATAGTGGCTGGCAAGTAAAAGATGAATTATCGGGAGATAGGACAGGTTTAATACTAGGTTCAGGAATTGGTGGACTTAAGATGATCGAAGAGACATCAGTAAAGTTTCACAAAGAAAATAATGGCAAGGTTAGCCCATTTTTTATCCCCGCTTCATTAATTAATCTCCTTTCAGGTCACGTTTCCACTAAATACGGATTTACTGGACCAAACCAAGCAGTAGTAACAGCCTGTTCCACTGGTGCTCATGCCATAGGAGATGCTATGCGT
The DNA here is from genome assembly GCA_020881195.1 of Rickettsia endosymbiont of Pseudomimeciton antennatum. Taxonomy (GTDB): domain Bacteria; phylum Pseudomonadota; class Alphaproteobacteria; order Rickettsiales; family Rickettsiaceae; genus Tisiphia. Next base: position 1,282 of record JAJIYL010000032.1, read on the forward strand.
ATGATTCAATATGGTAATGTGGATGTTATGATTGCTGGTGGAGCTGAAGCACCGGTTACTCCGGTTGGAGTAGCGGGATTCGTTGCCGCAAGAGCGTTATCTACTAAATATAATTCTACACCTGAAATTGCATCAAGACCATGGGATCAAGATCGTGACGGATTTATAATGGGAGAAGGAGCTGGTGTTGTAGTACTTGAAGAATATGAGCATGCTATTAGCAGAAATGCCAAGATTTATGCTGAAATTATTGGATATGGTTCTACTGGAGATGCTTATCATATGACCTCCCCTCATCCTGAAGGAAGAGGAGCTTATAGAGCTATGTTTTATGCTCTTAAAGATGCAAAAATTGATGCAAGTCTTATTGATTATATCAATGCCCACGGTACTTCTACCCAGGTTGGTGATAGTATAGAGTTATTGGCTGTTCAAAAATTATTTTTAGACGCTAAGCCGAATATTCTTATGTCGTCAACGAAATCATCTATCGGTCATTTGCTCGGAGCAACTGGTAGCGTGGAGTTAATATATTCAATTCTTGCAATGCGGGATCAAATTGCCCCACCAACTCTAAATTTGCATAAACCGGTACCAGAAGCAAAGATAGACTTAGTTCCTTTAGAAGCTAGAAAGGCAAAAATTAGTTACGTACTTTCTAACTCATTTGGATTTGGTGGAACTAATGCAAGTTTAATTGTTAAGAAAATATAATGCTCTGGTCTTACGTACTCCTTGCTAATAACCTCAGTTTTGGATTAGAATTTTTAAATTCTAATCCAAAAACTGGTATACTCTTCTGCTTTGAAGAATTTGCTCCGCAAAACTTCGGGGCATTCGCGTACTCATGTACATTTGAGTCATATCTTTACCCACAAATATTTTGTTAAGGGTATAACTAGCATTACTCCGTCATTGCGAGGAGACGTAAGCCGACGAAGCAATCCATTTCACCCACTCTCTTGGGTATTGCTTCGTCGACCTTATGGTCTCCTCGCAATGACGGAGTAATGCTGTTGTAATACTTATAGAATAAAAATTGTAGGGCTATGAGTTACACACCTAAGCTAGTTTCCTTTTGCCCATAAATCCATATTATACCCCTTACAATACTCAAACATAGATACAGTATTAGGATGATTTATCCCGAATTCCTTCACTTGAGACTTACCAAAAAATTTATAACTATGCAAGTTTTTTGCTTTACATGCAGCTTTAGCTCCTTGACTATATAAGTAACTAACTTGAGCCACATTTTTCCGATTATCCTTATATAAATAATGGTATATGGTATAAGATTTATTATAGGATTTTATAGCTTCTTTTATATTATCTTGGGCAAACAAAATATCACCTTGTACTACATAACTAGCCGCTAAATCTGGGTCTTCCGAATAATCTGCATCTTTGGGATTTCTACGCTCATCGGCTAAAAATATGGAGATAGCCTTATTAACACGATCTGAGGCTTGCTCTAGCTTACCTAGCCCTAATTCACTTCTTGCCATTTGGGTATAAATACGACCAAACACTTCGTCAGCCTCTTTTTTGTAAGATTTATGCAAATTATATAATTGCTCAGTTTGAGTATATGCCTTTTGGTATTCTTTAAGATAATTTAATATTGCTGCTTTACGCATATAAGGATTTGTAAGCAATAGGGCATCAGGGCTTAGTCCATTATTTATGGCTATTTCTATCATTTTATTAGTTTGTTCTAATGATTCAGCATATTTCCCTTGTACAAATAATAACGATGACTTAACACTATATACATAAGGTAGGTCATTTTTATCTATTAAATCTTCATTAAGCATTTTTTCTATAATTTGAATGTTTTTTTCTGCTTCTTGAAGCTGTCCTAATGCAATATTACATATTGCTAAATAATATAATAAACCAAATTTTAAAGATTCATAACCTTTCAAATTGTCAGATACTTTTCCTGCTCTTATGAAATATTTTATCGCCCCCCTATAATTAAAATACACACTATGATAATATGAACCTATTGATTGCAGATACCTTGCATATGCATATTTTTCATCACTATCCATCAACCATAATTTAAATTTGCCAGTACCTTGTTGATCATTTTTGTTAAACCAATTAACGAATCTTTCTGCATTATGGTAGTCAAAAAGATTAAAATACTGTGCCATTAGCTGTTTATTCAGTTGCATAAGTTTATATATATTAGCATTATATTTCTCAGCATTTCTAGCAAGAACTTCAAGGTTCTCATGCATAGTTTTCTTGTTCTTAAAAAGTTGACCTCTTATCGTGCTTTTTGGTATATAACTAATTAATTTGGTAATGATATTATCTAAATAAGCATTATTATTACATTCATTTATCTCAGCTATTTTCTGAGCAATAACATCATGCATCTCAAATATAGGGTTAATTTCATTGGGATCAATGTTAGATATTAAGGCAAATTTAGACAATTGATAAATATCATCATAAAGAGTATTTTGATCATCAGTAATAAAACTTAGTAATTCTTTTGAAAAACCTTGATTATTTATTAAGGCTATTTCATTTAGTAATTTTTTTGTGCTTGGCTTTAATTGATTGATAGCTAATGTAATGTTCAATTTAATTTTGTCTGCTGATTGCTGGGTTTCTTGCTTATATTCTTCTATATCTAAACCTTGTACATTGTTTAATAATTGTGTACCTTGTACTATCAGGATAGGATAACCAGCAAATTCCTTACTCAAGAATTCTACTACTTTTGGATCATTATTTTCTAGAATATTATTAGCAAGAGCAATAGCGTCATTTTTCTCAAAAGCAGTCATTTTGACTATATTAGATAATAATTCACTATCTTGGGAACAAAATATAACGTACCCATTATGTTCCCAATCAACGAACTCTTGCACTTTTTTATTTTCACTTACCTTTAGATTATCGAATACTAGCAACCATTTTTCTTGACTTGATAAATAGCTCATTACTTCTCGTCGTACTAACCTTATATCTTCTGATATTAAATCAAATTTAGCATTACTATTGATAGTTTTTGCTAGTTTTAGCAATTCTTCATTAATATCTAAATTACAATCAATAAACCAAATAAGTTTATAATCATTTTGATTCTCATAACAATACATTCTAGCAAGTTGGGTTTTCCCCATACCACTAGTGCCTACTATGCTTGTTTGTCTGTATTTAGTTAAATTATTCTTGAGTAGATTTAGTTGTTTTACATGATCGACAAAATAAATCACTGGCATAACAAAATTAGATGTAGATATTTGTTCTTGAGCAAATAAATTAGATGGCATAATGAATATTATTAATAATACAAAATATTTATTCATTTCTTTTTCTAGTGAATGATTTCAGGAAAATTACATTACTATTTTTATTTAGTAGTATTTCTATAAGATTAACATGACTGCAACCTATTGTACAATCAAAATTATATTTTCATATCATAAATTACATACTCTATTATATCCAATATCAAATTGTAGATTGCAAGTTTATATAAAAAAACAATATTCCTACTAACCTCCACACCTTGGAACTAAACACCTAGAGTTCACTTTAGTTAATATAGTATCGGCTCTTTTTTCAAATGCATCAACCATCTTCTCAGTGGCATCAGCAAAGAATATACCAACTAACTTATCAACTATGGCAAACTTCATCTTAAAATCAATAAAAAACTCTATTTTACTATTACTATCTTCTTTAGAAAATTGCCATGAATTTTTTAAATATTTAAATGGTCCAGAAATTGCCTCTACTTCAATGGAATAGATACGTTTATTCAAATCATTTGAATAAATAATTTTTGATTGATATTTGTCTAAGAAACCCTTTAGCTGAATTACTAATTCAGCTATAATTTCTCCTTCACTCTCTGAGATAATTCTAGCAGTCCTGCACCATGGTAAGAATTCAGGATATGACTTTATGTCAAGAACTAAATAAAATAATTCCTGTGCATTATATGGTAGGATTTTGACTTTATGAAAACTTGGCATAAATGTTTTAATCTTTTTAAAAATCAGTTACCCTACCTTTATGCTGCCAGTCTCCATAGATAGTTGGTTCTTGACCTTTAAAACCACCTATTTCCTTTGGCTTTTCTTTTTTATCTTTTATGGTATTATCTTTTTTATTATTCATAAATGTACTACTACGTCTTTTTATCCCGAATCCGTCTATATTAAAAATGCGTAGAAAACTTTAGATGGAAAGTTTGCTTATCATCATAAGGTTTCTTCTTAATTGGCCAAGCCCAGTCCATTCTGATAGGGGCAAAGCGAGTGACCCATATAAAACCTACCCCAACAGAAGCACGAAGCGACTTATCATTATAAAAACTATCGGCAGTATAAGCACTTTTAGAATTTAATCCTACACCCCATAAACTACCAGCATCCATAAAAACAGCCCCAGTTACATTAAAGTCTTCTGGTAAACCAGTTGGAAAGTTAAGTTCTGTTGAAATAGTATAATATTTTTCTCCACCAAGACCTTCATTTGTTCTTTTCTCTCTAGGACCTATTCCACTGGCAGCAAATCCTCTAAGGCTATAATCACCCAAATTAAAGCGATCAGAAATTCTAACAGTTTTGCCTCCCACTCCCATAATATCACCGACACTACTTGAAAGTTTTAAAGTGAGTTTATTATTGATAAAAGATTTAAAATATTTACCGTCTAGTTCATGTTTTAGATATCTATTATTTCCCCCAACACCAGCAAATTCTTGGGTACCGCTGATAATGTAACCATTTTTAGGAACAATCTTACTATCAAGCTGATCATAAGTGATAGTATGCCCAATGGCAGATGTTACGAATTTTCCCATCTGTTCATTTAAGAATATAGAACTTGAATTACCTGGAGAGCTTAATATTTCTCTTTTAATAGTATGGTCAATTTCATGACTTAAATCTTCTGCAAGATCATAACCAAGAGAGGTTTTGAGTCCTATAGATTTTAACGTATAATTTTGATCTCCTTGTGAAAGAAATGAAGTTCCACGACCACTATGATTTTTGAAGGCATTGAAACCTAACGATAAGTCTTTATCAAGAAAATGAGGTTCGGTTATACCGCCGTAATAACTAATACTTTTTTTTCCTACTTGCACTCCAGCATTTAACAATTTTCCGGTACCAATTAAGTTACGTTCTAAGAATGATACACGTCCGAATAATCCACCTGCCGTGTTATATCCAGCATCAAAACTAATTGATGATGTTGATTTTTCCTCAACATCAATATTAATATCATATTTATCTTTTCGTGCAGTTGGTGTGACACTAATAAGTACTTTTTCAAAATAATCCAAATTACGTAAATTTCGATCACCTTTCTCGATATAAGAACGATTAAATATATCCCCTTCAGAAATTTTAAATTCTCGCCTAATAACTTTATCTTCAGTTTTGAGATTATTAGTAATATTAATTTGATTAATATACACTTTATCTGCCTTATCTATAACAAATTTAACATCAACCGTATGATCCGGATTTTTGTTACTTGTATCAGGGTAAACACTAATTCCTGGATAACCTTGACTGGCAAAATATGCAGTTAGTTTACTGGTTATTTTATTTAAACGATTAATATTGAATGTTTCACCGGAAGTAACATTAATATATTTTTTAATTTCATTTATATCAATGTTAGGTAATTTATTGTCAATAGTAATGTTGCCAAAATTATATTTTGCCCCTTCTTCAATAGAGTAAGTAATGGTGAAATATTCTTTGGTTGGATTCAGTTCTGCTGTAACAGAAATAACACGGAAATCGGCAAATCCTACTGATTGATAGAATTCTTTTAGTAATTCTTTATCATACTCCAAGCGGTCTGGATCGTAGGTATCATTAGTTTCTAAAAAACTAAACCATTTTGATTGTTTCGTTAGGATCACAGATTGCAGTTCACTAGTACGGTAATTATTATTTCCTTGGAAATAAATTTTCTTAACCGTTGTTTTAGGTCCTTCTGCAATATCAAAAGTAACTTTTACCCGATCATTCTCAAGTTTTTCAATTTGTGGGGTGACAGTTGTCGAATAACGACCGGAACGTTTGTACATCTCCTTAATTTTTTCAACATCCAGTTGGATTTTAGCCAGACTCATTGATTCACCAGCCATAGTAAGCACTTCTTTCGATAATACTGAGCTTTTGATTTTAGAATTACCTTTAAATATTACCTTAGTAACAAAAGGAGCTTCTGATACAGTAACTATCAAATTGCCACCACTTGCTAGTTTAATAGTTATATTCTCAAATAAAGATGTTGCGTAAAGATTTTTGATTGCCTCATCTTCTCTTGACGAGCTATATTCTTCTCCAACTCGAAGCTTTAAGTAATTTTCAATAGTCGAGTTTTCAATAATTTTATTACCTTGAATAGTTATTTTTTTAATATACTCAGCTGATAAAGCGGAGATATTATATAAAATAGTTGTTGCCAAAATAGCTAGTTTAATGGTTGATTTGACGTTTGTTTTCACAAGAACCTTCTTTAATAAATATTTTGATTTTATAGCTAACCCGATTAGTATTTAGCATTAGCGTCATTGCGAGAAGCCGCTTTGCGGCGACGAAGCAATCCAAAAAATGACCAAAAATGGATTGCTTCGTCGGCTCACGCCTCTGAGCCATGACGCCTGGGATATCAAAAACTTGATTCGGGTTAACTTAATCATTTAAAAACTAAGTTTTTTATATCATTTGACAGAGAAATTACAATAAGAAAAATAATTATCCCCATACCTAATCTTAGTATAACATTTTTTATTGCCCCACTAAGTGTTTTACCAAAAATTGTTTGATATATTATAAATGCTAAATGTCCACCATCTAGAACTGGAATCGGTAGCAAATTAAGTAAACCTAGATTAATTGATATCATAGCAATAAATAGTGCAAAATTTGCTACCCCTTGTTCTAAAGATTTTCCTGACTCCTTGGCAATGGTAATTGGTCCACTAATTCCATTTAGGGATTCTGTCCCTATTAACATTTGTCCAAAGTGTTTTAAAATTAAATTTGAGATATAAATAGCGTCTATAGAACCTTGATAGATACTCTGGAAAATATTCATTTTAATGTAAATAGGTTCATTTTTAGCAATAATTCCTATATAAGGTCTTTTTAGATTAGGACGCTTATCCAGTTCTTTCTCTATAGGAATTATAGAAATATCTATAACCTCACCATTTCTTTCAACTAAAAGTTGGAGAGGTTTGCTGCCATTGGTCAATAGATTGCTCTGTAAATCGGCAAAACTGTTAATTTTATTATTATTAACTATAATTATTTTATCATTTTTTGCAAGCCCAGCTAGTTCTGCGGGAGAATTAGCTACCACTTCACCAATTATTGGCGGTATCTCTACTTGACCGTGAGAAAAATAAATAGTTGTGAATATCAGGATGGCTAACAAGTAATTAGCTATAGGTCCAGCAGCTATAATTAAGAATTGGGCATAGAGAGGCTTACTAAGAAAGGCATAATGTGCCGGATTCGGATGCTCTAAAGAATTATTTTCACAAGATTTGGGTTTTTCAAGTGTTGCAGGGTCAAATCCATAAATTTTAACGTAACCGCCGAAAGGTAAAGCACAAATTTTCCATTTTACACCATCTTTGTCTATTTTAGAGAATAGTTCCTTGCCAAAACCTATCGAGAATTCCTCGACCTTTACTCCAAACATTTTAGCTACGTAATAATGACCAAACTCATGAATAAATACTAATAAGCTGATGGTCAGAATGAATCCAAATATTGATAACATACAACTCGTTATTTTAAAGAGGTTTACTAAGTTATACTTTTTTGCTATAGGTAATAGATTAAATATGTTACAATACTATTGAAAAATTTTTATGACCTCCCCCAAGATTAATACCAAAACAATAGCTCGTATTGCTGCGGTACAAGCAATCTATCAGCATAAACCGGAAAGTTCTGATCAAAACATAGATCGAATCATACAGCAAACTATTCAATTCTATCAAGATGAGCGAGCAGCTAATAATTTAAACAAATCAATAAAAGTAAAATTAAGTATAAGCTATTTTGAGTTGTTAGTAAAGTCTGTAGTTGTAAATTTATCCCAAATTGATAAGATGATATCAAGACATTTGACAGCTGAATGGCAAATTACCAGCTTACCTGTTCTACTTCTTGCTCTTTTGCGTGTGGCAATTTGTGAATTACAATTTTTTCCAAATGTGCCAAGCAAAGTGGTAATTAATGAATTCACTGATATTACAAGTGATATGTTGAGTGAAAATGAGGTTGGTTTTGTTAATTCTGTATTAGATAAAATTGCTAAAGAACCTAGTGAGATTATGTCCCATGACATCTAACATATTAGGTTTTAGAGGTAAGTTTGTTGCCGTTAAAACTGCAAAAAGGCGGAAAAATTCATCAAAACAGTGGCTTGCACGCCAATTAAATGATCCTTACGTTGCTAAAGCCAAGCTTGATGGTTATAGATCCAGATCAGCTTATAAGTTACTAGAAATTCATGAAAAATTTAATCTGTTAAAACCAGGTATGAAATTAGTTGATTTAGGGGCTGCACCAGGTGGATGGAGTCAGGTGGCTGCAAAAATTATTAAATCTGATGAATCTGCTAGTAATAATAGTATGATAATTGCAGTTGATTTGCTTGATATTGAACCAATCATTGGTGTGCATTGTCTGCAAAAAGATTTTTATGCTGAAGGTACAGAAGAGGCTATTATAAAAACGCTAGACGGTAGTGCTGATATTGTAATGAGTGATATGGCTGCAAACACAACCGGTCATGCAAAAACCGATCATATTCGGACTCTTGACTTATGTGAGCATGCGATTGACTTTGCCTTAAAAATTTTAAAGCCTGGAGGGCATTTTATTGCTAAAATTTTTCGAGGTGGTACAGAAAATAATGCACTGAACAAAATTAAGCTTAATTTTCATAAGGTCAAGCATTTTAAACCATCTTCTAGCCGCAAAGAGTCAGTAGAGGTTTATTTAATCGCTTTAAGCAGGAAATATATACTCAAATAAGTATGTGCCTATAACTCGTCATTGCAAGAAGCTACTTTGCAACATATCGTCATTGCGAGGAGTGCGGAAATCGCACGACGAAGCAATCCATCTCTAATCACTTTTCTGGATTGCTTCATTGGCTCGCATAGGCGTCAGTTTAAGGAGGTAACAATTGGAAAGCTGTCATTGCGAGGAGGCGTAAGCCTCCGAAGCAATCCACAAGATAGTGGATTGCCACGCCACCTACGGTGGCTCGCAATGACGCCTATGTGTATTTACTTACTCCTTAAACCAACGCATAGGCGTCGGCTCGTGCCTCCTTGCAATGACGATATGTTGCATATATGTCTATTAGCGAGACCACACAAGTAGGTAGTGGCAATCCACGTTCTCGGATTGCCACGACTTTACGGTCTCCTCGCAATGACGGTTTTATACTGTAGAAAATAGCAAAAAAAACCGTGAACACTCACTAATTTTCTGGCAATAATATTTCTCTTTTACCAGTATGGTTAGCAGGGGATATTACCCCATTTTGTTCCATTTTCTCAACAAGAGTAGCAGCTCGATTATAACCAATTCGTAAACATCTTTGTATATAGCTAATTGATACTTTTCGTTCTAATTGTACTATTTGTACGGCTCTTTTATATAAAGTTTCATCAGTAGTTGAATCATCCCCAATGCTTTCGGCATTTACTTCATCATCATCTAGTTGTTGAGTCACTGCTGAAAGATATTCAGGTACTCCTGTTGATCTTAAATATTGGGTTACTTTCTCTACCTCTTTATCATCAACAAACGGACCATGAACCCTGGTAATCTTTGACGAATTACCCATATAAAGCATATCTCCCATACCGAGTAACTGCTCAGAGCCTTGCTCACCAAGAATAGTTCTACTATCAATTTTAGAAGTTACTTTAAAACTGATACGACTTGGAAAATTAGCTTTAATTACCCCAGTAATAACATCAACAGAAGGTCTCTGAGTTGCCATGATAATATGAATACCTGCAGCTCTTGCCATTTGAGCTAAACGTTGTATTGATAATTCGATATCCTTGCCAGCTACCAACATTAAGTCAGCCATTTCATCAACAATTACAACAATGAATGGTAATTTTTCCATATTCATTTCAATCGTCTCGTAAATAGGCTGACCAGTTTCCGAATCAAATCCTGTTTGGATAGAACGTTCTAATATTTTACCGCTTGACGCAGCTTCCAAAATTTTAGCATTATAGCCTGCTATGTTTCTTACCCCAATATTTGACATTGCTCTATAACGATTTTCCATTTCTTTTACTGCCCATTTAAGGGCTACCACTGCTTTATTTGGCTCGGTAACCACTGGCGTTAGCAGATGCGGTATGCCGTCATAGGTTGATAGTTCAAGCATTTTGGGATCGATCATTATTAAACGGCATTCTTCTGGGGTATAACGATAAAGTAGGGAAATTATCATCGCGTTAATTGCCACTGATTTTCCAGAACCAGTTGTACCTGCAACTAACAAATGTGGCATTTTTGCTAAGTCTGCAATAAAAGGCTTGCCAGCTAGATCCTTACCTAAAATCAATGGTAGCATAATGCTACTATCTTGATATTCCGGTGTTTCAATCAATTCTCTTAGACAAAAGAATGCTCGTTGTTTATTTGGTAACTCAATACCTAGAACGTTTCTACCTGGTATTACAGCTATTCTAGTTGATATCGCAGATAAAGATCTAGCAATATCGTCTGATAAACCTATAATCCTAGAAGATTTAGTACCGGCAGCTGGCTCAAATTCATATAACGTGACAACTGGACCTTGGCTAATATTAATGACCTGACCTTTAACACCAAAATCATTAAGGACAGTTAGCAGTATTTGTGCATTATTTTGTAGTTCTGATGAAGTTTCCACTTTTATATTTTGGCTGTCAGCCTGTTTTAATAATTCGATAGGAGGCAAGTCTGGTAATTGGTTATCTTCTTTTCTTAATGAAGATGGTTTCCTTAAAGGATGAGATTGTGAGTCATTATTTTTTCCTGGATATCCATTTATTTTGTCAACATGTGAAGCTTCTTCTTGATTAATAAAAGGAGCCTTTTTTATTAGAACTGCTTTAGTTGGGTTGATATTTGTTGATATTGTAGGTAATGGGATAAGTTTTTTATAAGGTATTAGTTGGAATAATTTAATTATGCTATTCCAGAAAGATGAAAATTTTATTTCTGCCAATAAAAATAATAAAATAAATGTAATAATAATTAAAGCGTAATCGGCTCTAGCATCTAATTGCTTGATTAGCGGGTAAATAATAGTACCAACTGTTCCGCCGGCACCTGCCGGTAAATAATCAATTTTTATCTTAGTGCAGACTATCGATAATGATATAATTGACAGCAGCAGCACCATTATCCTGATGGTAACCGATTTTTTTTCTAAACGCCACACGCTCAAAGACCAAAAAATACAACAAATTGGCAAAATAAACGATGCTATACCAAAAAATTGGTAAAAAATATCCGCTAAATAACAACCGAAATAACCTAATAAATTGCTTGGATATTTACCTGTCACAGAATTAAAGGAAGGATCGTCTGGATTATAAGTTACTAATAATAAAATAGTAAAGCATCCTACCAACATTAATAAAGCAGACCGCACTCTATTATTAGTAAGAATCCTGTTTATGTAATATAGCACAAAATTTGCCTAAAAAAATGAACCACTTTGGTCGTTGCTTAAGATCCTCAAAGAACCTAGTATGTATAAATGGAATCCATATATCTGCATAATAGACTCAGACAGGGATGTTTCCTAATAATAAAAATTATAGTCCCGGGGCAATACGTTAAGCTCACGAACCAAGCAGCTCACACCTTATTACTCTTCTGCTTTCAAGAGTGTTTTTTAAGTCGATATTCCGAGTATTTTATAATATCACTTTCCAATCTTTCGTGCAAGATCTTCTAAATATCCTGCTATAGTACTTAACGTTTCTGCAAATTTTTCTTCTTCGCAAGGTATTTTGTCACCATCGATTTTAGCAATTTTATTAGTCAAATTTTGTACTTGTTCCTGTAAACTTAAGGCAGACATAACTAATAATAGCTCAAATGATGCTGATGGACTAACCTTTTTTATCTGTGTAATATTTTCATTTAACTTGGTTGCAAGATTGCACAACTCTTCTTCCGATCCGTCACTGCATGCCAGTTGAAAAGTTTTGCTACCCAGTATTATTGTTACTATAGACATCTATATTATGTGTTTTTATGTTTCATTTCTTCCAGTTCAGCAATATATACAGCTATTTGTTCAAGTATTTTTGTATAATTATCCTTGAGATGTCTATTTTCGTCTCTCAGTTTATTAATTTCTTGATGCTGCTCCGCAATATCTGACAAAAGACCTTCAATCCCTTGATCCACTTCTTGCATTAATTTAAGTAACAAATCTTTAGTTATTGTCATTCATATGGTAATATTAAGTGAAAAATTATTGGAATTATTATTAACGTTAAAATAGAGATTATAATTAGGTGTTTTTTCCATTTATAGTCAGACGCCATTAGCTCAGACCTATTTTTGAGGTCAATATCCCTAAGGGTTCCTTGATCATCTTCCTTACTTGTATCCAAAACTATCCCTAAATAATTTGAGTATAACTTAAGATAACCCTTTACATAAACTTCCGCTGGCATTGAATTTAGGTCTCCCTCTTCAAGAGCTACTAAATACTGCTTTCTAATTTTCAAATAAGCAGATATCTCTTCAAGAGTTTTACCAGACTCTATTCTTGCTTGTTTTAGGGATGACGACATAACACTCTACTCAAGTTTACGCAAAAAGGTTTCAAATTTCTTATTTGCTAAAATTAAAATATTTAAGTCAATATTGTCCTGCGTTCTAATTCTTTTGACAAAATCTAGGAAAATAGATGCAGAGTTTATATTATTATCAATCCATAAATCTAAATCAATACTTACTTTAGATTTGTTAATTATTTTAGTTAGTAATTGTCTTTGTTTATCATACAAATCATCTTTTAATGATTGCGTTGATAATCTATTCCAATAGAAATCGTTTAGTTGTTTATCACAAGATTTACGAAGCCAATCGATACTAAATTTATTACCAGTAGCAAAATATAAATTAGCAACGTCATTATTTGTAGCTTGGGTTCTTTTTGCAATATATATTATGTCAAAAACCGACACTAAGCTATCGAGAGTCGCAACCCTTTGAGCTATCTCATCTGTTACCCCCAACAAAGTATATTGCTTAACTTTATCATCGAATTTATTTTTTGCTTCTCCTAAAAGAAATTTACTCACCACTTTGCTAAGCATTCTAGCTGGTTCATAAAATTCATCAATGGTATCGCTAATATTGATAGGATGTTTTATATGTTTTAAAAACCAGGAGATACCTCTACGCATAATTTTAGCAAGTTCAGTAAACATGTCAATTTTAACTTTATACTCTATAGTACTTGGTAAAGATTCCACTATAGTCCATAAATTATCTAAATCAAAAATTTCACAGATAATGGTATATGAACGAACTATGTCACAAAGAGCAGCCCCTGTATCACGTTTTATAAGATTAAGTGATGGACCACCTAACTGATTAATGATTTTATTTGTTACAACGGTTCGAATAATTTCATGCTTAAGCGGATGAGATAAAATTTCCTCACGAAATTTTTCTTGCATTAGTGCTGGAAAATAATTAATCAGATAAGACTCAAAATATTTATCTTTTGAAAATGTTGCTGTTATTAAATCATGATAGACTGAGCGTTTACTATAAGAAAGTAATATACAAAGCTCAGGACGGGTCATATTCTCCTTATTGAGTGCCCTTCTATTTAGCTCCTCCCTAGTTGGTAGAAACTCAACAGTTCGATCAATTAATTTCTCTTCTTCTAAAATATCAATAAACTTGCTAAATATTTCGATAGTTGAAATACGAGATAATTGCATGATATTAATCGCTTGATTCTGCTTATAGTTATCAACTAACACCAATTCTTCAACTTGTTTGGTCATAGTTAACAGCAGCTTATTACGTTCTTCTAAACTGATTTTCTTAGAAGATATAGCCTGATTAAGAGCAATTTTTATATTTACCTCGTGATCGGAACAATCAACGCCAGCTGAATTATCAATGAAATCGGTATTTATCTGCCCACCGAGCTTACTATATTCTATTCTACCTTGTTGTGATACACCAATATTTCCACCTTCTCCTATTACTTTAGCTCTAATATCTTTGCCATTAACTCTCAGATTATCATTTGCCTTATCGCCTATCTCTAGGTGACTTTCTGTCGAAGCTTTTATATAGGTTCCTATACCACCGTTCCACAGCAAATCAACTTCTGCTTGTAAAATAGCTCTAATCAACTGTTCTGGAGTTAATTGATCAATATCTATCTTTAGCAATGATTTGGCTTCTGTAGATAACAAGATAGACTTGCTACTTCGCTCAAAAACCCCCCCACCTTTTGAAATTAACTGTTGATTATAGTCAGACCAATTTGATGTAGGTAACTTGAATAATCTCATGCGTTCATTGAAACTAATAATTGGATCAGGTTGTGGATCAATAAATATATGTTTATGATTAAATGCGGCAACAAGTTTTATTGCATTAGACCTAAGCATACCATTACCAAAAACATCTCCAGACATATCGCCAATACCAACAACAGTAATAGGGTCTCTTTGTACATCAATACCCATAGCATAGAAATGGCTTGCTACAGAAATCCACGCTCCTTTTGAAGTAATAGCCATTTTCTTATGATCATAACCGGCTGATCCACCGGAAGCAAAAGCATCACCTAACCAAAAATTATATTCAGCAGACACGCTATTTGCATGATCCGAAAATGTTGCTGTACCTTTATCTGCTGCGACTACTAGATATGGATCTTCTTGGTCATAGATAATAGTATTTTGCGGTTGGATAATTTTGCCATTAACTATATTATCAGTGATATCAAGTAAACCGCGGAGAAAATTTTTATAACATTCTATAACTCTTGCCATATATTCTTGACGAGTCATATTATCATCAGTGAAATTAACAAAAAATCCACCTTTTGAGCCGTCGAAAGGAACAATGACCGAATTTTTGGTGCTTTGTGCTTTCATTAGCCCTAATACTTCTATTCTATAATCCTCTCCTCTATCAGACCATCTAAGACCACCACGAGATACTTTACCACCTCGTAAATGAATAGCTTCAAAATCATTAGCATAAACAAATATTTCAGCAAATGGTACTGGCAAAGGTAAATTAGGAATTTTTTTCGAGTCAAATTTAAAAGAAAAATAATTTTTACAGACTATATTATGTTTGTTGTCTCCATTCTGCAAATTATTTGAGTATATATTGTTATCAGAACTAGGTTGATACCAATTAGTTCTAACAATAGCTTCAATAATACCAAACATATGCCTTAGAACCTTATCCTCACTACTACTAGTGATTTTATTAAGATATCTAAGGATATTATCTTTTATAGTTCTTACGTGTACATCTGAAAAATTTGCCGGATTAAATTTAGCGTCAAACAAATCAACTAACATTTTAGTATATAAAAAATGCTTTATTAAGGTCAATTGAAC
Organism: Rickettsia endosymbiont of Pseudomimeciton antennatum; assembly: GCA_020881195.1. GTDB lineage: Bacteria > Pseudomonadota > Alphaproteobacteria > Rickettsiales > Rickettsiaceae > Tisiphia. The sequence goes on from JAJIYL010000032.1 coordinate 16,955, forward strand.
ATAACCCTTACCATAGATAAAGCCTGTTTGATGTAAATATCTAGTTAATGCTTTAACTAACTTAACTTGCCACCAATTAAATCCTGATAACACTATTAATTTGCTTAAGGAATCATTATCTAGAAGTCCCTGAGATATTTTATCTAAAGCCTCTTCTACATTTGCTTTAAGCAGATCAATATTTCCTTCAATAGTTATCAATGCTTCAAGAGTAAACTCATATATCCAACTTTCTTCAATATCTCCAACTCCTTTTATAGCAAAGCTTTGTTCATCTATGGCTTTGAATCCCAAATTTTCTATAGATGGTAATAGGTCTGAAAGAGCTAATTTGGGTGCAGGGCTGTAAATTTTTAGCTGAAATGCCCTATTATTTATAGCAATTAAATTAAATATAGGCTTATGATAAATACTAGCCTCTTTTAGATATTCAATATCTATTAAAGTTGTTTGTCCATTAAATTTCTCTCTATAATCAATAGGAAAAATTGGGTCAAAAAGTTTGAAATTTACTCCTCCCTGATATTCGCCAAAATTTTTACATAATTTATGATAGAAATCTTCGCTCCAACGAGTGGAAAGTTTATCTAATTCTTGCTCTATTGTTTCAATTTCAAAATCAAGGCTATTTTTATTCTGTACCTCTAACGTGACAAATAAATATGAAAAATTTTCTGCCACTTCTGCCATATAATCTGATAGTATTATACCATTAAGTGTATCGGATAAATAACAATTTATTGCACTATGTACTTCTGGTGTTAAACGATCTCTTGGTAGAAATATTATGATATTAATAAAAGAACCAGACCAATCTTGTTGTATAAATAATTTAAGTTTTCTACTCATCATACCTGAGAGTACATATAAGCACATACAATATAGATCACCTTCATCAATCTGTATCAATGCTTCTTTAGGCAGAGTTTGGACTATACTTTTAAGCTTTTTGGTATTATATCCATCCGTTGGAAATGCAGCTTTATCTAAAACGAATTTTAGTTTTTGTCTCAATATAGGAATATCAGTAATTGGCTGGTAATATATTGCCGAACTATATAAACCAAAAATTATGCTACCTGAAAGGTACTTTTTATCCTGATCAATCTTCTTAACTAAAATATAATCTATTAAGTGACTTCTATGTACGCTTGATATGGTATTAATTTTACCTAAAATAACTAATTTATTGTTATATAATGGACTTGCTGAACGTTCGATAATATCAATAACTTCATTGTTAGTATCTTGCCCTTGCCATATCTTTTTGACACCCTCTTCTAATGAAAAAGCTTTGGAAATTAGATCAAAGTTAATCATACCTAGAAAAGTAAAATTATCATCTTTTAACCAATTTAAGAAATTTGTGGACTCATTATAATCCAAATGGTTGTCATTGTATAATTGCTGATTATTTTGAATCTCATTTGAGATAGCTGTCACTCTGTTTAATAGTTTAGACCACACATTATAAGTAGTATCTACCTGATCTAGAGTTTCATTTAAGGACTTCTCTAAAGAATTAATATCTTTCTGTTCAAAACTTCCTAGAATGGTTATATGTACTAAAGATTCCTCGCTATTTTTTTTGACATCCAATATTTCTTGTAAGAGACCATCTTTATTTCTTACGCAAGCTATAACAGGATGAAGTAAAAATTTAGCTTTCAAGTTGAGAGCTGTTAACAAACAAATAATCGAATCAACTATGAATGATTTATTATCATTCAATAGCAAAATATTAATTGCAGGATTATTTTCAATTACCGTACTAACAATCTGGAATTTTCTTTTATTAGACTGTTTTTCTTTAAAGAACTGAAAAGCACTATGAGCAAACTCACCAAATAATTCTTGCCTATCTCTAAAATTGTAGTCTATAGGAATATAAACTAGAAATTCTTGTAAAAATTTGTTATAAAGTGGATCCCCATTTTTAACTTTACTCAATGATAAAATTTCTGATTTATAATTAGGTACTTGACAAGTAAGCCTGCTTAAAGATAAAGATGCCCTCTCTGTACTGTTTATTGTAACCTTTTTTATTGTCATATTTGTTACCAAACTTTATGATTATTTCAAAGATTAAGAATTATATACCTAACCCGTTAAAGTTCTGGATAACTTGTTTTGTCATTGCGAGACCACGTAAGTAGGTCGCGGCAATCCATATTCATTAGATTGCTTCGTCGCCCTGAAGTGGCTCCTCGCAATGACATGTATATATCCCAAAACTTATTCGAGTTAGCTATAATTCTTATCCCGAACTGAGCTATTATATATTATAATTAAATAAATTACTTAAGCAAGAGGCTCTAATCATCATGGAAACTATTTTTGCCCAAAGCTCCAAATCAGGAAAAGCTGGCGTTGCAGTCTTTCGTATTTCTGGACCTAAAAGCTTGGTTGCATTAAAACACTTACTTAAAAATGATAATGCTGAGCTTGTTCCTAGAGTCATGTACTGTAGAAAGCTTATAAATCCTAAAAATCAAGAATTAATTGATGATGCAGTGGTAGCATATTTCCAAGCCCCAGCTAGCTTTACTGGTGAAGATGTAGTAGAGATATATACACATGGTAGTGTAGCAATTGCCGCTATGCTAACTGAAACATTGTTAACCATCGATGGTTTAAGAATGGCAGAGCCTGGAGAATTTACCCGTAGGGCGTTTTTAAATGGCAAATTTGATTTAACTGCGGCAGAAGGTATTGCCGATTTAATTGAAGCCGAAACTATTTGGCAACATAGGCAGGCGGTTAAGCAAGTTAGTGGAGAACTTGAAGAACTTTATAATGGGTGGAGGCAAAATTTACTGACCATTATAGGCTTACTGGAAGCTTATATTGATTTTCCTGATGAAGATATTCCACAAGAAATATTAAATAGGGTTATGACTATTAGTGGCGAGCTTAAATATGCTATAATAAAACACCTTAACGATAATAGACGGGGGGAGCTGCTTCGAACCGGCATTAAATTAACTATTTTAGGAACTCCTAATGTTGGGAAATCTAGTTTACTTAATTTTTTGATGCAAAGAGACGTTGCCATTGTATCAAATATTGAGGGTACAACTCGTGACATAATTGAGGGACATCTAGATATTGGAGGGTATCCAATTATATTACAAGACACAGCTGGTATAAGGGCTAGTAATGATTTAATAGAATTAGAAGGCATTAAACGAGCAATTGAATCAGCAAAAATGGCTGATATCAAAATAATTATGCTTGATGCTATAAAGTTAAGTAACTCACCCTCATATTTTGAGGAAATGACTGGTATTATCGATTTAATAGATGACAATACTATAATGTTGATCAATAAAATTGATCTTCTAAATGAGATTAACAAAATAATAGATGTATGTAGCAACAGATTATTTCCTTTAAATAAAAATTATTTAAAGATTTCTATAAAAAATAATATTGGGATGGATAGTCTGTTAAAAGAAATCGAAAACATCGCCCATAATATAGCAGGTTTAACCGAAACGCCGCATATTACTAGACAACGTCAACGAGCATTTATAGAGAAAGCATTGGAATATTTAGAAAAATTCAATAATGAGAATTTTAATGGTGAAAATGACTTAGTGCTAGCCACAGAAGATGTTAGAATGGCTATTAGAAGTTTGAGTAATGTTACTGGTAAGATTAGCGTTGAAGAAGTGTTAGGGGAAATATTTAGTAATTTTTGTATAGGTAAATAATCGATGATTCAAAAAAAACAACAAGAAGTGTTAGAGCTACTAGATAAATGGCAGAAATATCTGAGATTACAAAGAAATTGTTCTGAACATACGATAATTTCTTATAAGAATGATTTAGAAAATTTCCTGAATTTTCTAAATCACTATAATTCGGAAATCATAACCATGAATTCTCTAAGGCAAGTTGATATAAGACTAGTACGGAGCTGGCTTTCTAAAAGGCAACAAGATAATTACCTAACAGCTTCTAATTCTAGGGGTTTGTCTGCTATCAAGAATTTTTATAAATATCTAGAGAAAACCACTAATATTACTTGCCATGCAATTTTTTCCATCAAAAATCCTAAGAAAGCTAAAATATTGCCTAAATCTTTATCTCAGGACGATGCTCAATTATCTATTGAACATATTGATAATTTTACCGATTTAGAATGGGTGGAATTGAGGAATAAAGCCCTATTAGTGCTTATTTATGCTGCTGGGCTTAGAATATCTGAGGCATTATCGATAACTAAATTTCATCTACAAGACGTAGATTTTATAAAAATAACAGGAAAGGGCAAAAAGGAGCGGCTAATACCATGGACGCCAATTGCTAGAGATTTTATAGAACAATACCTAAGTAAATTACCTTATAATATAGATGAAAAAGATCCAATATTCCGAGGGAAATTGGGTAAAAAATTACAAGCTCCAGTATTTAATCGTGAATTGATACGATTACGTCGCTTCTATGGATTACCGGAACATTTGTCAGCTCATTCCTTTAGACATAGTTTTGCGACGCACTTGCTTGAAAATGGAGCAGAATTAAGGTCTATTCAGGAATTACTTGGACATAAAAGCCTATCAACTACCCAACGTTATACTAAGGTTAGTCTAAAGCATTTGGAGAATATTTATAATAATACCCACCCAATATCAAAATCTAATAGCAAAATATTATAATCTTCTTGCCATGATTTTTAGTTATACGTTATATTATCACATATTTCAATATCGAGAATCCTGTATGTCTAGAATTATTTTACTAGAAGGGTATAAACCCTCTAATGATGAAGAATATATGAATCCTAAACAGTTAGAATATTTTAGGCAAAAACTTCTGGAATGGAAACGTTCTTTGCTAGAGGAATCACGAGAGACCTTGAACCATCTCAAGGAAGAAAATTGGAATGAACCAGATTTTAATGATCGTGCATCAATTGAAACGGATACAGCACTCGAGTTGCGAACAAGAGACAGGTATCGTAAGCTTATTGATAAAATAGAAGAGGCTTTGGTAAGGATAGAAAAAAATGAATATGGTTATTGCGAAGAAACCGGAGAGCCAATTGGCTTAAAACGTCTAGAAGCAAGACCAGTTGCAACTTTATGTATTGAATCGCAAGAGCAACATGAAAGCTATGAAAAGCAGCATATAGATTTATAGTGATAGTCTTTTTATAATTTCATCTTTGCTAAGCAGAGGTAATATAACTGACATTTCAGGTCCAGATGCCATTCCCGTTATAGCAAGTCTTAAAGGCAGGAATACCTCCTTGCCTTTTTTCCCAGTTACTTCCATAATCCTTTTAGTCCATATGCTCCAACTATCGATGGTTATTGGTTCGTCTATTAACAAGGTAGCTGCTTGTTTTAAAAACTCTTTATCTAATCCTTCAACTTTAGATGGTACATAACAAATATTCCACCAATCTTTTATTTCAGATAATTTTTGTAAATTACCTCTAACTGCCAGCCAAAATTGTTCATTTACTTGCTCAGCCTTAATTTCTTTTAAGCGATCTTTTACTTCATCAAAACTCAAGCTAATTAGTAACTTATGATTTAAACGCTCTAATTCTTCTGACAAATAAGTAGTTGGGCTTTTAGAAAAATTATTAATGTCAAATTCTTGTATTAGCCCATCTAAATTCTTAAATGGCATAATAGCCGACGACGAACCAAGCAAACTAAAGAAACTATTAATTGCCATCGGTTCTAATCCAATTTCATCCCTTAGAGAAGCGATCTCAAACCCCCCTATTCTTTTAGATATTTTTTCATCTCGGCTAATAACTAGGCTCAGATGAGCAAAATTTGGTACCTCTGCCTCTAGAGCTTCAAACATTTGCACTTGAATTGCAGTATTAGTTACATGATCCTCTCCTCTAATAATATGGGTAATGGCATAATCAATATCATCAATAACCGAACAAAGCATATAAGTCATACTGTTATCTTCTCTGATAACTATCGGATCGCCAATATTTTTACCTTCATATTTAACCTCACCTTTAATCATATCTTGCCAAATAATTGGAGTATGCGATATCAAGAATCGATAATGCGGTTTTCTTCCTTTGCTAATATAATCATTTATTTGTTGTTCAGTAAGATTTAAGGCTGCACGATCATATATCGGAGGTAGTCCTCTTGATAATTGTAATTTACGCTTTAATTCAAGTTCTTCCTGGGTCTCAAAACAAGGATATAATTTATTTTTTTGTAATAATAATGCTTTTACCGCTGCATATTTATCAAGTCTACTAGATTGACAAAAAGTTTGATCCCAGTTAAGTCCTAAAAATTTAAAATCCTCTTCAATGGCATTTTTATATTGTTGTTTACTACGTTCAAGATCAGTATCATCAAACCTTAAAATGAATATACCATTATGCTTTCTAGCATATAACCAATTTATAAGAGCTGTCCTACTATTACCTATATGCAACATACCAGTTGGTGATGGTGCAAATCTTGTGATAACCCTTCTCATAATTTTTTAACCACTTATTTTGCTTTTTTAGACTTCCCTGCATAAGTCAAAGAAGCCCTCGGGATTTTTAGGAGAAACGAAGCCGAGTACCGCAGCGTACATAAACGTACGTGAGGAGCAGAGGCAAGTTTCGACGACAAAATCACCAACTAGATTGGCTTATGCTAGGTAAGTCTTTTCTTTCTTGTTACTTTTTTTACAGTATTAGTCTTTTTAGCAATTTTTTTTACAACTATCTCCGGTTTGTCAGTATCTTGTTCTTGTTTATTCTTTAACTTATTATTATTAGCCTCAATTATTTCCATAGCTATTTCTGTTGTAATGGTAAAAGGATCGTATCTTTTAGGTATGGAAATAAACCTATCAAGATATTTAAGATATGGACCATACCTACCTATACCCAGTATAATCTCTTGTTGAGATTCAGGGTGCAGGCATAATTTAACCGGCAACTCAAGAAGCCTTAGAGCCAAACTAAGAGTCACGTCACTTTGTGCTATCGATGATGGTAACGACGCACGCTTTGGTTTTGCCCCCTTGGCAACTTGTTTGCTAGTCTGTACATAAAAACCATATGGACCTTTCTTTAACAAAACATCATGACCCTCTTTATCTACTCCTAATAATTTGTTTTCCTCAACCATATCAACAATATCACCATTTTTCGAAGTAATTTGTTTTTTGAAAGTACATTCAGGATAGTTACTACAAGCTAAAAATGCTCCAAACTTACCAAGTTTTAAACCTAATTGACCTGTAGAACAGGATGGACAATTTTTTGAATTAGTACTTTCTGATTTTTCTCCAAATAGGTGATAATCTAATGCCTGTTCAACATAAAGAATTATATCAGATATTTTCTTATCACTAACTATTTCTACATTATTATTAAACCCATCCCAGAATTTTTTTAGTAAAGATTTCCACTCTATTTTACCTTCTGCCACCTCATCCAAATCATTTTCAAGATCAGCTGTAAAATCATATTCAACATATTTCTTGAAAAAACCTATCAGAAATGTTGTCACTAAACGTCCTAATTCCTCTGGAAAGAAACGTTTTTTCTCAACAACCACATAGTTCCTATCTTGCAACACTGATATAATAGAAGCATAAGTAGAAGGGCGACCAATTCCAAGTTCCTCAAGCTTCTTTACTAGACTAGCTTCAGAATATCTTGGTGGTGGTTCGGTGAAATGCTGTGCTGGATCGACTGAAACTGTAGTTAATTTTTCCCCTTCTTGTAGTAATGGCAGGAGCCTATTTTCTTCTTCCGTTTCATCATCCAAACCTTCACGATAAATTTTGTAAAAACCATCAAAGGCAATAATTGAACCAGTTGCCCTGGCTGTGAATTCTTTCTCTTCTGTATCAAGCTGAGCTACTACCAAATCAATAATAACATTTTCCATTTGGCAGGCTATTGTCCTCTTCCAAATCAAATCATATAGCCTGTAATAATCTTTATCTAGTTTATCCTTTAATTTTTCTGGTAATAAAGTAACATCAGTGGGTCTAATAGCCTCGTGAGCTTCTTGAGCATTTTTGGCTTTAGATTTATAAACTCGCTGGCTAGCTGGTAGATATTTATCACCAAAATTCTTATGTATCAACTGACGTATTTGTTCAACAGCCTCACTAGCAAGGGTGGTACCATCCGTTCTCATATAGGTAATCAAACCTATTGTTTCATTACCTATATCCATGCCTTCGTAAAGTTTTTGAGCAATTTGCATAGTTTTTTTAGCAGTAAATCCTAATTTCCGAGCTGCTTCTTGCTGTAACGAAGAGGTAATAAAAGGCGGTTGTGGTTGACGTTTCTGCTGTTTCTTTTCTAAAACTGCGACATGAAAATTCTTCGATTTTATTTCTTTGACTAAATCATTAGCTGCAGATTCATTAATAATTGAGAATTTCTCTAATTTTTTACCATTGACATGAGTTAATCTCGCTAAAAACAGCTCCTTATTACTATTCAGAACATTAAGACTAATATCCCAATATTCTTGCGATTTAAAACGTTCAATTTCATCTTCTCGTTCACAAATAAGTCTGAGTGCTACAGACTGTACTCTACCTGCTGATTTACATCCCGGCAATTTACGCCATAATATTGGTGATAAAGTAAACCCTACCAAATAATCTAGTGCCCTCCTTGCTTGCTGAGCATTAACCAAATCAATATCAATATTTCTTGGGTTTTCCATTGAGTGTAAAATAGCTTTTTTGGTAATTTCATCAAATGCTACTCTCTTAAAGAAATCATTAGATTTAACCGAGTTTTTTTCTTTTATTATTTCTGCAACATGCCAGGCAATTGCTTCTCCTTCTCGGTCTCGATCTGTTGCTAGATAAACCATTTTAGCTTTGGCAGCATCCTTAGTTATTGCTTCAACATATTTTTCTGCTTTGTCTGATATAACATATTTCATGGCAAAATCTTCATTTGGCAAAACTGAACCATTTTTAGATGGTAAATCTCTAATATGTCCAAACGAAGCAATAACCTTAAAATCGCTATCCAGATACTTATTTATCGTTTTCGCCTTTGCTGGCGATTCTACTATTACTAATTTCATATTATTTATATATTAAAGATATCTTGTTGCCAGGATATCTAGTTATTTTTCCAGCCAGTTCTAGCTCCAATATTATCATATATATAGCTGGCAAAGGTAGCTGTGTTTGATGTAAACAATCAAAATCTATAGGAGTTGAAGATAAAAGCTCCTTAACCTTCATACGCATATCGTTGGTAATTAGATTAGCATATTTTATATTTAACGATTTAAACTGATTATTTTCAGCTGAATCATTTGCTATATCCTTAGATTTACTGACAATCTTGGTAAAATGTGGTAAGTTAGTCACTATATCCTGAGTAGATTCCACCATATGAGCTCCTTCCTTAATAAGTTTATTAGTACCCTGACACCTAGGATCTAGCGGAAATCCTGGTACGGCAAATACTTCTCTATTTTGTTCTAAAGCAAACCTTGCTGTTATTAACGATCCAGATTTTAGACTTGCCTCAATTACTACTGTTCCAAGAGATATACCAGAAATTAATCGATTACGCTGTGGAAAATGTTGCCCTAGAGGTTTTGATCCTACTGGTAATTCAGCAATTATCAAGCCATCTTGCTGGATTTGCTCAAATAATTTAACATTCTCTGGGGGATAAACATAATCAATTCCTCCAGCGATAACTCCTATTGTTTTAGAAACATTTACTTGATGCACTGCTGTATCAACACCTCTTGCAAGACCAGAAACCACTATATAATCTGCATCTGTCAATTCCTTAGCAATTTTATTAGCAAAAGCACGACCATTTACTGAAGCATTTCTTGCTCCAACAATTGCCAAACATCTTTCGTGTGATAATAACCCAATATTGCCCTTATAACTTAGTATCGGTGGGCAATCAAAAATCTCTAACAATAACCTTGAATATTCTGAAGATTTATAGGTAATAATGTGAGCATTATGCTTTTGCAACAGCTCAAGTTCTTTACTTGCGTCACTCTGAGAAAATACCTTTACTGGCTTAGAACGCCCACCTCGCACAGAAAATTCTTGTATGTTGTCAATTGCAACACTACTACTACCAAATAGCTTTATTAAACTCCAGAAAGTTCTTGGACCAACATTTTCGCTCCTAATTAGTCTTAGAATATCAATAGTTTCTTTTGTATAAGATATTGGGTTGGTATCCAAAAATAGCTCTTTAAGCATCAAACCTCTTTGGTTGGCTTTATACAACCAACCCAATTATATTTATCCATAGCCAACTAATGAATGTGGATTGCTTCGACCTACTTGCATGATCTCGCTAATAGACGTCTTGTACTTTAGCTTTTTTTCCGTGAACGCTCACTAACAAGTTATTCCAAATTCAGTTATATCTATGAATATAACAGATTTTTATGACCCACTAATAGCTGTTTTCATTATTTTTGCGATATTGCTTATTTTTTATTTATCATAAGAAAATAGCAAAAAAACCGTGAACACTCACTTCTTCAAAGCAGAAAAGTATATTATAATTTCTCTGCATTAGAAGCTAAGTAATGTGCCACTCCTTTATGTGAGGGAGTAATACCTTCATCACCTTTATGCCAGCCAGCTGGACATACTTCACCATGTTTTGCATTATAGTCTATAGCATCTATCACTCTTATTACTTCATCAATATTTCTACCAATTGGTAAATCGTTAACCAGCAAGTGACGCACTATAAATGTTTCATCAATAACAAAAGTACCACGCAGTGATATTCCATCATCGTGCAGTACATTATAACTATGTGAGGCACTCTTTTTAAGGTCCGATACCATAGGAATCTGGATATTACCAACACCACCTTTATTGTAGGGGGTATTCTTCCAAGCTAAATGCGAAAAATGCGAATCAACACTTATTGCCACTAATTTTGTATTTCTCTCAGTAAATTCCCCTAGCCTATTATTAAAGGCTATAATTTCTGACGGACAAACAAAAGTAAAATCAAGAGGATAAAAAAACAAGACCACTTTATGATTCTTAGCATAATTTCTAAGATTAAATTCAGATTCTATACTATTATCAGGCATAATAGCTTTAGCTGTAAAATCCGGAGCAGCTTTTCCAACGAACACTTGCATTAAATTTCTCCAATTAAGATGATTAAAAAAATATTTATTATGATACACAGAATTATAACCTATTACAATACCAAATCCAAAATAACTCAACTAATAATTTAAAAATTACTAGAATTTTAGATTATTAGACCTTTTACTTGTGATTTCCATAATTTTTTGTACAATTTACTGTTTTTCAATAATTCCTCATGTGTTCCATCTTCAACTATACTACCTGCATCAAAAACCAAAATTCTATCCATATTTAACAAAGTTGATAATCTATGGGCTATAACTAATACAGTTTTATTTTGCATTAAGTAAGATAGAGAATCTTGTATTAAGCTCTCAGTCTCACTATCTAAACTGCTTGTTGCTTCATCAAGGATTAATATTGGAGCATTCTTTAATATTGCCCGTGCGATTACTATCCTCTGTCTCTGACCACCTGACAAATTATTACCTCTTTCACCACATAAGCTCTGGTACCCTTCTGGCATAGTGGCAATAACTTGATGTATATGAGCTGCTTTTGCCGCCTCTATTACCTCTTCTAAGCTAGCATCTTTTTTTCCATATCTAATATTATCGATAATTGTCCTATGAAATAGGATTGGTTCTTGTGGTATTATGCTAATATTATCTCGCAAAGAGTCTTGAGTTACATATCTAATATTTTGCTCATCAATCAGAATTTCTCCTTGGTCTATATCGTGCAATCGTGTAATAAGATTGACAAAAGTTGTTTTTCCTGAACCAGAAAATCCTACTAACCCAACCTTCTGTTGCTTCAAAAGCGTAATGGATTTATTTTCAAATAAATTATTATTATGATAATATTTAAAGCTAACATTTTTAAATATTATCTCACCTTTTGTAACCTTTAAAAGATGGGCATTCTCAATATCTTTTATAGTATGAGGTTTCATTAATGATATAGTTTGATTAAAAGAACCAAACTCTTCAAACATATCCCCTATTTCCTGCGTTAAATCCCACATTTCATTAGTAACCGTCATACACAAAGTAAGTACCAAGACGCAATCTCCTATAGTTATTTGCATTTGACTACGGAATATTGCTAAATAATAAATCATGATAAAAATCATTATAGCACAAATTACTCCTAGTACAGCACGTAGCTTCCACATGAAAAATTGCATAATTTGTTCATTAACCATAGCATTATCTATTTTTACTTCTAGATTTTGATGTTCAAATTTATGAGAAGTAAACATACGTACTGCACTAATATTGGCTATTAAGTCAACAATATTACCGACAACTATTGATTTACTACGAGCATAATTTACTGAATATTTGGTTATTGTACTTGAACAAATGACACTACTCCCTATAAAAGCACAAATAAATATCAGGAATATAGTAGAAAATATTTGATGAACCGAGTACATGGCTACTAGAGCAAAAACAATTATAGCTAGTTTATATATAATTTTTTCGCCAAATAACGATAGAACCATTTCGAAAGATCTAGAAGCTTCAGTAATACGATTAGTAATATAACCAGCAAGGTTTTCTTGAAAGAATTTATGGTTATGATACTGTGTATAATTATACATCTCATCTAGTATCTGTCCTTTGATATAGGGCATTGTTTTTAAATAAACATAATCATAAACCCGCCACATAACATTTACACCCATCCACCAAAAAGCATATATCATTGCCCAAAACATCATAGAGGACGGTAGATCTTTAACCTTTTCATCAGAGAAAAACTCTAGCAAATTTATAATTTTTTGGAGCAACACACCATCAATAGCAGGTATCATTCCCAACATTATGCATAACAAACCCAAAACAATTAGTTTAATTTTCCTTTTCTTTAAAAAATAGAAAAATAATCTTATTGCCGAGTTTGAAAAATCAAAACTTTCTAGCACAACACACTCCTCATTATAAAAAACTGATTAAAGTAAATAACTTAAATTAACAATAAACAAATCTTGCCACCTTATTACGAAACTGTTATAAAAAAGTACAGAATATCTGAAGTTATCTAGAATGAAAGAAAAAAACATACCTATTTTAAACGTCCAAACTAAGAAAGATACCGATCCATTAGATACTGATAATAATCCTTTTTTTAATGTTAGATATATTTGTCAATCAACTACTCTGATTACTGAATCTATCCAAAAAGGCTTTGATGTTGCACAGCTGTCCAATGGAGATATTACAGTTACAGAAATTAAAACAGTAAATGTTCACTATAATTGGGATAGTGTTAAACAAAAATTTATTAAAATAAACCAATAAATAATATATTATTTTTTTTGCTAAATACACTTAGTGTATTTATAATATAGTGTATACTTAAGTGACTTGAGTAACTTAATTTAGAGGAATAATATGATATTTAAGAATATAATAACCATCATTGCTGTTAGCCTATGTTTTAGCCTATCAGTCTGTTTTGCTACTACTTCAAGTGATAATAGCCCAGATAATACGGCGATGTCTATTGAAACACTAAATGCTTGGGCAAGACCTTCAATGTCAACTAATGCTGGCAAACGTAATAATTCTGCAATATATCTTGAAATTGTTAATAATTCCAATACAGATTATAATTTAGTCAATGTTTCTTCCGATGTCGCCAACAGGGTTGAATTACATAGAAGTTTTGTTGATGAAAAAGGTGTTAGCAAAATGGTAAAACTCGATAAGCTAGTTATCCCAACTAAAACTAGTGCTGTTTTACAACCAGGTGGTATGCATATTATGCTTTTGGATTTAAAAACCATACTAAAAGTTGGTGATAAATTTGATTTATTCTTATATTTCGATAACAACATTCAGAAAGTTGTACAAGTAGAAGTAAAGACAAAGTAATAGTAAGGGTTCACGGAAAAAAGTTAAAGTACAAGATGTCATGGCTCAGAGCCGCTTTGCGGCGACGCGGCAATCCAAAAAAATGACCAAGAATGGATTGCTTCGTCGGCTTACGCCTCCTCGCAATGACGTATGCAACCCAGGTGTCATTGCGAGCGAACGTACGTGAGCATGGCAATCCATGAAGCTTATCACCCCAATTTCGGATTAACGAAGTTAATCCAAAATTGGGGTTGGTTAATCTATAGGGACCTAATTTTTAAATTTACTATTACTTTAACGTTAACGTCGAATTATCGTATAAATATATCAAGATTTAATGTATACATGATATATATACATTCACTCCTATACTTCAAAAATTATCTTAAATGCGAATTTTCTGTAATCCATTGATTATTATTAATTTATTGAGTCTCATTATTCTATTGCCGGTTTATAGTTTGGCACAAGTTGATCAGCAAGGAGTAAACAAGCAATTTAGTTTTTTGTCAACAGATTATATCGAATATAACCAAAAGGAACAATTTCTTTACGCGAAAGGTAATGTTCAAATTATATTGGATAGTTATTTTCTAACAGCCAATTCTTTGATTTACGATATAGAACAAGATAAACTCTGGGCTGAAGGTGATGTTAGAATTACAGATCAACAAAATAGAGTTATTTTGGGAGAATTTGTCATATTAAAAGATAAGTTAAAGGCAGGGATAATTTCAGATTTTATTTTATATTTTGGTGATAATACTCTTTTAGCATCAAAATTAGCGGAAAGAGTAAATGAAGATGTTTTTCGTTTGCATAATACTACCTTTACTCCATGTAAAATACTATGCAACCAAAAACCTATTTGGCAAATTTCTGCCAAAAATACTGAAATAGATCTTAACAAGAACATAATGGTTTATAAGCATCTATTTTTTGAGGTATATGGTATCCGCATCTTCTATACACCCTATTTTTCTCACCCAACACCTAAGGCTCCTGCAGAATCAGGAATATTGATGCCTGAATGGCGGAATAACGCTTTGGGGATACCATTATATTATAGAGCTAAATCCAATCTAGATTTTACTCTAACTCCTAGGTTTTTTTGGAAAAAACATAATATTACCTATAAAATTTTTGAACTAGAAGCTCGTTATAAACCGAATGAAAGTGATTATATATCTTTAGATGCTAACTATGGTAAATTACCATACTCCTTAAAGGATGGTGATATAACGATAAAAAGCCGTAAGGTAAACTCATATTATATATTGAGTAATGGTAATTTTACCACAAACGATTATCGATACGGATTTAGGCTGGAACGTGCTTCTGATAAAGCCTACTTAAAAAACTATTATAATAATTATACTCCGTATTTGACCTCTAAGTTATATTTAGAACATGTCAATAATTACAATTATTTATTAATGGAGGGGATGCATTTTGAGGGATTACGAACAAATGATTCTAGTAGTACCAATCCATTAATTTTCCCCAAGGTCAGAACCAAGAATGTTGTACCTTTAAATGACGATGAAACTACTAATCTGGTCGTTGAGAATAATGCATTAATCTATAAAGAAAAAAGCGGAAGAGAACTAGGGCAAGTTGCATTACAACTGGCAGTAGATAATAATTTCTTAACTTCATCTGGTCATTTATTTAATGTTACTTTACGTAATAGATCAGATGTATATTTTATTAATCACCTATATTTAAATGATTATAGGACTAACAAGGTTCTCACTAGAAATATACCAGAAATTCAAAATACTTGGCGTTATCCATTAGCTGGATCAATCTTTGATAAAGCTAACCTGTTTGTTGAACCAATTATATCGGCAACTATTGGACGCAAACATAATTCTAATAAGAAATTTTCTTTTATCGATCCATCAAAATATGAACTATCGGAAAATAATATATTCAGTTCGAATCGCTATAGTGGTATAGATTACCATGAATTTGGCAATAGATTAAGTTATGGTGTTGATTCTTCTATACTTTCAGGACAAAGTTATTGTAGTTTATTTCTAGGACAGACTTATAATACTAATCTTATTAATAGTAAATCTGTTGATAATATTGAAAATGTTGGAAGAATTTCCAGTAGTTTTTCTGATAAAATAGAATTGTTCTATAGATTTAGAAAAAGTAAGAATTTTAAGCCTATTAGAGATGAATTAGGTGGAAGCCTTAACTATAAGATAATTCAGTTAACTGCTGGATTGGTTCAGATTTCCAATTTACAGAAATATTATTTTGCCAATGAACTAACTGATAATAAGATAAGACAACTTTACTATAACTTCACCTATCAATTAGCAGAAAATTGGTCAGTTGATTATGATATGAGATTAGATTGGTCAAAAAACAAAATAAATATTCTTTCTAAGAGTATCCAGGTGACATACTTGAACGATTGTGTTAAGATAGCCGGAAAACTTTCAGACAATTATATGGGAGATAGTAGTAGGGGGATAAAAAAGACTACTGCTATTCCTACTGTTTCTGTAGGTTTAAAAATATTAAATATGTGAGCCAAAAATATGAAGAAATTATTTTGTTTAGTTACCATCATTTTTAACCTAACTATAGCGAAAGCAGAATTATCCAACATAGTTGCATTAGTTAATAATGAGCCAATTACCTTACATGAATTTCTAGCTAGAAAACACATGATCATGGCACTTAACAACGTTAACAATCCTGATTCCCAAACAAGTAAGCAACTTGACAAGATGGCAATTAATAGCATGATTGATGATGTATTACTTTACCAATCTGTAAACGGTAAGAAAAGTTCTGATGCTGAGTTAAATGAGTCTATAAAGAGTATTGAGCAACGTAATAAAATGTCAGAAGGACAATTATTACAGTTTTTGAAAAGTAAATCTATAGATATTAATAATTTTAAATATCAAATTGGTGCCGAAATTATCAAAATGAATATTTTATCTGGTATTTCAAGATCAGTTGCTATTAGTGCAAAAGAAATTGATGCTATAATACTAGAGACAAATTCCAAAGATGCAGAAATATTAGCACAGATTTTTACTTCAAAAGATAAAGATGATAAAACTTTGCAGAAGATGTACTGTTTACAAAAACGTCTTAAAAATTGTTCTGATATCAAAGAATCTTTATACAAAGACTTTTCTACATTAGAGGTAATTAATCAAAATTTAAGTACTCTAGATTCTACGCTGCAAACAATTCTCAAAGATTTAAATACAGGAGAAAAAAGTAGTGTTTTCGAGATGCAAGACGGGTTTAAATTAATCTTAATGTGTGACAAGCAGATAATTAATGTTACTAGCGATGAAAATAATTACGTAGTAAATCTGTTGACTAATAAAAAAATGTCACAAAAAGCACAAAAATACTTTGAGGATATGCGCAAGAAAGCATATATCAAAATAATGCTTCCTTTGTGATCTCAAATAATTTGAGTGCCTTACCTTCGATTGCAAAGCATGCTAGCAAACATGGTATTACTCCTATTAGGAAATATGGTCAAAATTTCATTTTTGATAGTAGCCTATGCGATAAAATAGTTCGAGTTAGTAGACTGCAAGAAAATGATTTGGTCTTAGAAGTTGGTCCTGGCACGGGTGGTCTCACTAGAGCTATCCTTGCCTGCAACCCTAAATCTTTAACTGTCATTGAAACTGATGTTAGATGCATACCTTTACTTATGGAAATAAGAGAATTGTTCCTTAATATGGATATTATTCATTCGGATGCTGTTAAATTTGATCTATCAACCTTAAGCCATAACAAAATAACTATTATTTCAAACTTACCTTACCAAATAGGTACAGAGCTAGTCATAAAATGGTTAAAAAAATTATCATTAATAAGTAGTATGACTTTAATGCTGCAAAAGGAGGTTGTAGACCGAATATGTGGTAAAGTTGGTACAAAATCCTATGGAAGATTATCAGTAATATGTCAGTTACTTTGTTCAGTTGAAAAATGTTTTGATGTTAATCCGCAAGCTTTCTACCCTGCACCAAAAGTCCATTCTGCTATAGTTAAACTCGTGCCTTATAACAACAATATATTAACAGCTGGATTAATTGAAAAAGTTGAGTTAATCACTAGACTAGCATTTGGCAAGCGACGTAAAATGATTAAATCATCTTTGAAAAAACTCACACCACGCATAGAAGGCTTATTAGCAGAATTAAAAATTGATAATTCTTGTCGAGCTGAAAATTTATCACCACAAGATTATTTATCTTTAGCAAAATTATACTCAAATGACTAACTAAAATTATTTAAAATAGACAATTTGAAAAATGAGGATTTGACTTTAATGGCTTAAATATGTATACTAGGATTATATATTAAAATTATGAGATATAGAGCGTGACAAAAATTATTAGTTCTAAATATAAGGCAAGCAGAAGACTTGGTGTAAGCCTGTGGGGCGATAGCAAAGATGCCTTCAATACAAGAAATTATCGTCCTGGTCAACATGGTCAGAATAGTATGGTTAAAACCTCTGATTATGGTGTACACTTAAAGGCTAAACAAAAACTTAAATGTCATTATGGTCGGATTAATGAAAAACAATTTAGAAATACTTTTACTCTCGCACAAAAGATGAAAGGCAATACTGGTGAAAATTTCATAGCTTTATTAGAAAGAAGGCTTGACGCTGTTATATACAGAATGAATATTGCTCCAACGATTTTTGCTGCAAGACAGTTTGTTACGCATGGTCACATTAAGGTAAATGGTAAAAAGGTTGATATCCCAAGCATGAAACTAAAAGAAGGAGATGTTATCGAGCTGAAGGAATCAGCAAAACAAATTCCTATAATACTTGAAACAGCTACCAAACAAGAAAATACCGTACCAGGTTATTTAACTTTTGATGCCCATTCGTTGTCTGGTAAGTTTGTTAGAATCCCAGTAATTTCTGATGTTCCGTACCCGTTTGAACCAGAAGTACATTTAGTAATTGAATTATATTCAAGTAGTTGATCTAGGACAATGGCTGTCATACCTGCGTAGGCACTTACAATTGCTTCGTAATACTTATAGTCAATTAACTTGAATTGGCAACGTTATAAATCCGGTTAGTATTTAGCCCTAGCGTCTATTAGTGAGGAGCCACTTTAGTGGCATTGATGCAATCCAGAAAAATTAAATTTGGATTGCTTCGCTCAAGCTCACTCCTCCTCGCAATAGCCATTATTCACCAACAACTCTTCACCTACATTTCTTCAATTTAAAATATAATATTTTTTATAAAATATTCATAATAACACTTAGTCCACATTATAATTGTTGTATACTATACGAATTAGGTAGAAAAATAATTATTCTTATCCAGAATTAATGTTATTTATCGTTGACGTAATAACCATCAGAAAGGTTAGTTTATATGACAGTACAATATTTATTGGATCTTTATCATAAATGCAATCAAGAAATCTTAATGTTAATAATTATGGTAGTTTCAATCATTCCATTGATTATTTTTATTAAGACAATAATATTTTCAATGATAAAAAGCTATATTGATAAGTGGCATCCTGATTATGAGAAAATATTTGAAAAATATTCTATATACACCTATTTATTACATACATTGCTAAGCTTATATTTTATATTTTGCGACAATATCTTACATGCATTTCCTATTTCATATTGGATAATTAGTATCAAGAATATTGTGCTAATACTCTATACAGGTAGTTTCGTTACAATGATGATCCTAGCTCTTACCGATGCTTCTGCAGATATTTATCGAAACAGACTGACAATTTCTATCCAATCCTATTTAAGTTTATACACTCAAATATTAAAGATATTTATTATCTCTATTGCTACTATTATAATTATTTCCAGTATTCTGAATATTTCCCTTAGTGCCTTTTTTACGAGCTTAGGAGCAGCAGCCGCGTTGTTAACTTTTCTATTCAAGGATACTGCTGTGGCTTTGTTAGCAAGCTTACAACTCATTTCGCAGGATATAATACGAATTGGTGATTTTGTTAGTATTAGTCAGTATAATGTTGAAGGTACCGTAGAGGAAATTACTATTACATTAGTTAAAATTAGGAATAATGATCAAACTATTTCAACAATACCGACATCTAGCCTTTTAACAACTAATGTAGTAAATTGGCGTGGTATAACTGACGCAATGGCAAAAAAGATTCAGGGGGCAATCTGTATTGACATAAACAGTATTGTATCGGTTTCGACTATAGCATTTATACAAGAGTTAAAAAAATCACCCTATTTGGCAAAGGAAGTAATGGATAAAGTAGGTTTAGAACAGCTAGATGACTATGTAACAAATATCAAGATATTTAGGCTATATATAAAAGAATATTTGAGGAATCACCCGATGATATATCAACAAGATTTTACCTTTCTGGTGCGTCAGCTGGCTCCAACCCCTAATGGTTTACCAATAGAGTTATACGTCTTTACTCATGAAACAAGGAAGGGGGTATTTGAAGATATCCAATCAGATATTTTTGATCATTTGCTTGCAGTGTTACCTGAACTCAAATTAAAAATATTCCAAAATAGTAATTAACTAAAATTCGATATAATAATGACTTTAGAGATCAAATCCAATTTAGCTTCTGCTTACCAAATTCTTGCAGTTTTGGGCTTAGATGATCATACATATACCCATCTATCTGCAAGACCTAAAGGGGCTGATTTTTACTATATTTATCCTTTTGGTTTACGGTTTGAGGAAGTAACTAGCGATAACTTACTACAAGTTAGTTTGGATGGAACAGTTCTAGAAGGTAACGAATATAGTTACAATGAACCCGGCTACGTCACTCACGGTAATATATACAAAGAAAGGTCGGATATTTTATCTATCTTTCATCTGCATACTCCTGCAACTGTTGCTGTATCATCCATGCGAGCTGGATTGATGCCAATAAGTCAGTGGGCACTGCATTTTTACGAAAAACTATCTTATCATGAATATAACTCTCTTATACTTACCTATAACCAAGCTAATAGAATACTTGACGATCTTGGGCAAAATTATGTTATGTTTCTACGTAATCACGGAATATTAGCCTGTGGTAGGACGATACATGAAGCCATGTTTTATACTTATCATTTAGAACAGGCATGTAAAACTCAATGTTTAGCATGTTCAACAAATCAGGAGTTAATCATCCCATCTCAAGAAACTTGTAAGAAATCAGTGCAAGATCTATTATCATTTGAAGAAGATTTAGGCAAACGTGACTGGATGGCTTGGCTTAACTTACTCAAGACGGCTAGGAAAAAACTTTAACAGGTTTATGGTGAGTAATGAAAAAATTTTTAGTAATGGAAACTATAGAATATTTGATATTGGTTGAAAATGATTCAAGAAATTAAGAATATCAACAATCTTAACTTAGCATCAGAGTTAAAAGAATTTCCAAATCAAGGTGTACTTTGGGAAATTATAGAGAAAAACCAATCTGGAAAAATATTTGAGCTGTCAGGTGGAGCTATATTAATTATGGAAAATTGTCCCGATCCATTTGTCTTTATTGCAGGGTTATTAACAGATGAGGCGATTAAGGATACGATCTCCCTTGTTGGTAATTTAAAGTTTCCAATGGTTTACTGCCACCCCAAATATCATCCTTTGTTTTTACGGCTTGGGTGGAATTTTCACTTACGCACTGAACTTTCACTCAAAAATCTAAAAGACACTGGAGTGCCAAAACAACATTTAGATATTGAACCAATTAAGACGTTGGATATCTTTAAAAAATGCTTTCGGTACAAAGAACAATCTCAGCTATATGGTTCAGATAAAAATTTTTTAATGCATGGTACCGGATATGCATTATGCCTTGGTTTGCAAGTTGTAAGTGAAGTTTACGCTAGTATTGGTGGCGATTACGCTGAAATATGTGCTATCACCCATCCTGATTATCGTGGTAAAGGATACGGTAGAAAAATTGTATCTCATTTAATTAAGCAGTGTTTCAATACAAAAATAACTCCTAAATGGAGTTGCAACGTTGACAATAAAGCCTCATTACATACAGCTCTGAAGCTGGGCTTTGAGATAAGCCGTTATTATACATTACTTGTCCCTGATTGTGGCAACGTTCTTTGCCCTAATTTGGCAAAGTTAGGAGTCAATCAATAATTAAGAAACTAAAAAAGTGATTGAAGGATTTATGCATAAAGCAATAATTAGATTATGGCAAGATGGTAAAAGATAATTGCTATGCTTAGCTAGTCTCGCCCTGTCAAAAAAATATTATCCTCTGACGGAAAGACTATATAATCTTACAGCACTCATTAAAATCCAGTCTTGGTAAACGTGGGTAAGGATTATCGCCATCCCTGTAACCAATATTACACAAGAAATTTACTTGATGATTTGTATTATTAAAGAATGTACTATTAATAGCCTCTTTATTAAATCCTGACATAGGACCACAAGCCAACCCTTTACTTCTTGCCACAATCATGAAATAAGCTGCTTGCAATGATGAGCTACGAGTTGCAACATCTAAAACAATCTGCTCAGAAGACGAAAAGTAATCTTTTACACTGATATCATGAGGAAATAATCTGGGTATTAATTCATAGAACTTAGTGTCAAAGGCAAAAATGGCTGTAACAGGTGCTGACCTAACTTTTTCAACATTACTGGGAGCTAGGCATTTATACAACTTATCTTTTTCAGCTTGACTCTGAACAAAAACAATTCTTAAAGGGCAGCAATTAGCTGAAGTAGGACCAAGTTTTGCTATATTATAAATTTCCTCCAGTAAAATTTTATCAACTGGCTTATCCAAAAATTTATAGCACGTTCTATCTGAAAATACTTCTTTAACATTTCTCATAGTAATACCCCTTAATTTTCTGGTATTTCTTTTTGCCAAGCATCAGTATTATTATTTTCTAAAGGTTCATCAGCATTTACCTTACTATCTTCTAGTTTAAACTCAAGCAAATTAATTGCACCAATATGTATGCCATTATCAGAAAAATCAATATCAAATTTTACCTTTTCATAAGTCGCTACTTCATTATCATCGGTCTTAACCATTTCAGATACAGAAGAATTAGCAGCTTTCTCAATGATAGTCCTGAGCATTTTCTTAGGTAATAACAAATTATTAGGGATCAATTTATCGATGATATCATGATAATTAGTTAACTCAAAAGATAATTTACCTTTTGGTAAATTACTCTCAAAGAATTGTAAGAACCCTATCAAAGCTATTTGGGAATTATCATCACAAGAGAAAACTAAACGGTCAATATTTAAATTTTTGATATAGCTGATATCTTTACCTTGGTCAGTAGCAATATTTATCAGTGTAGCTAAATCAAGCTGGGCTGTTTTGAAATTCAGAAAATCTTCCCCCGCAGCATATGACAAACGTAATTGTAAATCTATATCTTCACCATCCTGGAATTTTGCTTTATTGATTAAAAAAACCAAGTCACTAATATTAAAGATTTCCTTATTTTGCTGAATAACGGAGAATAATTTATTATTAACCTGCAGGAATTTTACGATAGATTTTAAACTATCTCCACTAGACATATATATAGGTTTATTAAATTTTACTAGTGCTGCAATATCTTCCTTCGACTGAACACTATATTCAATTAACTTACTACCAAAATTTTCTTGTTGTTTTATTGTTTGTCCTAAAATCAAGTTAGCTTTTTTAAAACTAAAATCGAACAAAAATGTCATTTGCTCAGCAGATATTTCTTTGAAATCAACATGATCGATAAATTTTATTTTTGGGTCGATTAAACTAATCTGTAAGTGAGAGGGAAAACCAGAAAATTTGATTTGGCTATAAGATATCTTAATATTGTCGGTCTCTGAATTATGTATAGTACTTACCATATTGCTTTTGATAGTATAAGCAACGGCAAACCATATTATGGTGTAAGTTAAACAAATAAAAAGTAAAATTTTACGTATCACTCTATTATACTCAATTATAAATTAATATTACGGGTAGCCGATGGTAAGCGAACCCTTATACCGTCAAGTTCTTCACTAACAATAATCTGACAACCAAGCCTTGAAGTATGGGTAAGACCAAATGCTAAGTCAAGCATATCTTCTTCTGCATCGGAAGGATTTTTTAATTTGTGATAAAATTCTTCATCTACAATAACATGGCAAGTAGCACAGGCTAGTGATCCTTCGCATGCACCTTCAAGATCGATGTCGTTTTGATGAGCAATCTCCAAAATAGACAATCCTATAGGGGCATCCACTATTTTTTCCGTACCATCTTTATCTACAACAAAAATTACTTTAGGCATTAATTATGATTCCTTTTTACAACACTTATTTTATTTCATCAATATGCTTACCTTTAAGTAAGCCCTCAATGGTACTATTTAATCTTTCAGAAAGGAAATGCTCTGTTACAACTTCAAAAGTTTTGCTACATTCTATAATGTAATCACGATCATTTGAATCTATTGATTCTTTTAGAGTTTTAATTGCCATATCAATTTTTTCCATTTCATTTTTTGTAAGAAGATTTGGCATCTCCCTAATAGCATTTTCTACATTATAAATCAAAGCTTTTGTATTAATAATTGTTTCTTGCAATAATTTCTTATTATAATCACTAGCAGCATTTTGATAAGCATTTTCTAAAATTTCGGTAATTTCCGTTTCGTTTAAACCATAACTTGGTTTTAACGAAACGGCATGCGATACACCGCTATTCTTTTCTAGAGCAGACACTGATAAAATACCATCTGCATCAATAGAAAATGTTACCTCTATCCTCACTCCACCTGCTTTCATTAGTGGCAATTTTAGTTCAAATTTTGCAAGTGACCGACAATCTTCCACCATTTCTCTCTCTCCCTGTACCACATGTAACTTCATAGAAGTTTGGTTATCTACATAAGTGGTAAACTCCTTAGTAACCGATATCGGTATAGGGCTATTACGTAGAATAATTTTTTCAGTAATCCCCCCATTTAGTTCGATACCAAGTGACAAAGGCACTACATCGATTAATAAGGAATTAATATTTGCTGAAGTTAGGTTCTCTGCTTGCAGAGCCGCCCCCCATGCTACCGCCTTATCTGGGTTAATATCTGAAAAAATAATAGTATTAAACGTTTGCATTAAACTCTTACTAATTAACGGTATGCGAGTTGAACCACCAACCAGGATAATACCTGAAATATCAGGATTCTTTGCCTGTTCTAGCGTATCTTTAGTAATAGCTATGGTACGTTCTACCAATGGTAATATTAACCGTTCAAAATTTTCTATATCTAACTCCAACAGACTCCCTGCATAAGTCAATCTAGTTGGTGATTTTGTCGTCGAAACTCGCCTCCGTTCCTCACGTACGTCTATGTACGCTGCGGTACTCGGCTTCGTTTCTCCTAAAAATTCCGAGAGCTTCTTTGACTTATGCAGGGAGTCTGATATCTTCTCTTCATATATAATATCAAATTTATTTTGAACACTAAGTGTTTCTTTAGCTTTTTTTGCTAATTTTATTAATTCATTAGATTCTAGTAATTTATATTTATCACAAAAATAGTTCATCACTAAGTGGTCAATATCATCACCCCCTAAAATATTATCTCCGCCAGTAGCAATAACCTGAAGTACACCAGTTTGCATATTGAGAATTGATACATCAAAAGTCCCTCCTCCTAGGTCATATACTAGATAACACCCCCTGCTCTCTTTATTAGACCTCTTCGGAAACTCTACTTCTGCTGGTAATTTGTGCGTCGATGCGGTACTCGAATCCTCACGTACATTAGAGTACGCTGCGGTTCTGCGTTCCGCGTCTCCTTCAAATTCCTCAGCATAAGCGAGTTTCCGAAGAGGTCTATTTAAGCCATATGCATAGGCTGCTGCTGTTGGTTCTGCAATTAACCGTAACACCTCAAAACCAGCAATTTTTGCTGCTAACATTACTTCTCCTCTAGCAGCATCATTAAAATGTGCCGGCACAGTTATTACCACTTTTTTAACTTCTGAATTTAATTTTTCAGTAGCTTGTTGCCTTAAATATAGAAATATTTGTGCAGCAATTTCTGGTACCGTCATTAGTTTTCCAGCAAATTGTATTCGTACTATTTGACTATTTAAGTCAATATAATCTTTCACTAAGGCAAAAAGTGCCGGGTTATTTTGTATATCAGATAGTTTCTTACCAAAAAATCTTTTAATAGAGCGAAGATTGTTGAGTATATTAGGATCGCCTACAATAAAGCTTCCACCCTGAGAAGCTATTACCGATGGGATAAGTTCTATATCCTGATCATTTGTGATAATCTGCACCTTTTGTTGATTTGACAAAGCAATTAACGAGTTTGTTGTACCGAAATCAATGCCAACAGCTATATTATTATCATTTTCTTTATGCTGGGAAGAGCCAGCCTCGCTAATTTCTATTATTTGCATGACTTGATTTTTAGCTGAATATTATTAGTTAAGTTTTTAAGATATTTAAATCTTATAGTACTATCAATAGCATCTTGCATATTTTGATTTTGGAATGCAGTAGTTAGAGATTTAATAAGTTGTTCTTTTTCAAGAATTTTGTTATTTAGCATATGTTCTAACTTTGTTAAGTCTTCAGTAGTCTCAACAAGTTCTAATTCACTCCACACAACGTTTAATTGCTCCTTTGAAATACCCTGCCTAATCGTTATGTCATCCAAGACTATATTATTTAACAAGAGAAGATACTCCGCTCGTGCTAAATCATCTTTAAGCGTTGAATACGCTTTATTTACCTCAATAGAGATAGTCAAATTTTTTTGCTTTTCAGTATTAGAGTTAGTTCTATCTGGATGATATTTTAACTGCATAGCGAAATATTGACGATCTAAGATAGGCAAGTCAATATCATATTTTTTTTCTATGTCTAATAACTCAAAATAATTGTGCATAATCATTGTTTAGTGGATTAATTGTTAAACCACATCGTGATTATATTATACACTAGAAAATACTGAAATGTTAGAGAAAAAACAGTAGAAGTGCTTAGCACGACAAAGCAACGTCATTGCGAGGAGCCGCTTTAGCGGCGACGAAGCAATCCAGAAAACTGATAATATTTGGATTGCCACGACCTACTTGCTGCTAATAGACGCTGGCTAAATGCTAGTAGGGTTAGCTATTAAATCATTTGAGTAGACCTCTTGCATAACCTAATCTAATTGGTAATTTTGTTGTCAAAACTCGTCTCCGTTCCTCACGTACATTATCGTCCGCTGCGGTACTCGACTTCGTTTTTCCTAAAAATTCCTCAATTATCTTTAGGTTATGCAAAAGGTCTAGTATATTTTTAAGTTATCTCTAACTCATTAATAGAGCAATGGGTTATCTGACAAGAATTTACCCATGTTTTTATTACCTGCTGATGAGTTACTACTATTACATATTTATAGTTTAGATATCTTCTTAGAACACCTTCTATTCTGTCTTTTATAGAACCTTTTGATTCCCACGTTTTAGGAATACCTGCTGGGTATATACCATTATTTCTTTCATAATCATCTATTGCACTTTTTAACTCTATTTGATTGCTAATTCCTAGCCCTAAGTCTGGTTGCCATTCTCTTAACTCAAATTCTACAGTAATGTCTAAATCAATGTTTTTTGAAAGAATTGCTGCGGTTTGCAACGCCCTAGTATATGGAGAAGATAGAATTAATTCTGCGTTTTTTAATCTCAGATTTTTAGATAGCTCATTGACCTGTCTAATCCCATTTGACGTTAAACATGGCAAATCTCTGTACCCACCTTTTAATTGATGTTTTTCATTTAAAGACCAATCTGTTTCACCGTGTCGGATTAAAAAGAATATTGTCATAAAAATAACCAAGAATATATTAAGTTAATTCTTCTATTAATGCTATAGTACTAGCTCTTAAGTCTAAGTCATAATCTATAGTATTATTTATTATTCGCTTAATATTGGCAAATTTTGTTACCAAACAATCAGGTGAATTAGAGGATAATTGATTAAATATTTTATTTTCTAATTCATTGGATTCAATATTAATATTAAGAGATTTCTTAGTAATTCTATTCACTAGATATAGCATACTATAAGCAAAATCCCCCCATAATTCTTTGTTTTTACTGGTAAACTCTTCGATAACATTTAACCTCACTTTAGGGTCTGAACAATTGGCAATATATGTAATAAATTTAACATATATCTCACTTCCCACTAAGCGATTTTGTGATTTTATATTAATTTTAGCACATCTAGATCTTATAGTGCTGATTATACCAGCAGCTCTTGAGGTAATTAAGAAAATAAAACTATCTTTTGGGGTATCTTCTAAAAGTTTAAGGCAGGAATTTGCTGCATTAAGATTCATTAGATCAGCTTGATAAATAACAGCCACTCTATATTTAGATATTGACGATGTTTTATAAAAAAATTGCTGTAAATCTCTAATTTGGTCAACAGATATGTCTTTGACATTAGTGGTAACAGAATTATCCCTTGCTACTAACCGATAATCTGGATGATTTTTTAATTGAATTTTATCTTTAAACAAACTGCTCTCTATAAATATTAGTAAATTCTCTAAAGCTTTTGCCGTATCATCCACGTCAATCAGCCAACTATTATAAAGCCGACCTTGTTTAAATCTATCTTCAAGATATTCTTTAATCATTCTATTTAACTCTAATTGCTATAGCTAACCCGTTAATGTTCCAGATAGCTCCTCCGTCTATTAGCAAGGAGCTGCTTTTAGCTCCTAAGAACCAATAAATCTAAAGTATCAGTGATTAACTCTATTATGTTATTATACATGTTAGGTCTCTTTTCTTCAGAATCTAACAAATCACATAAATTTACTAAATCAGCTAATTTTGCTTTTTTTTCCCAATCTGAGTCTAGTAACTTTGATACTTTTGAGTATCCAGAAACAAAACTCTCTTTTAACTGTTTATCAAATAAATGTTTAAACCCAAATAAAGTTGCAATATCACCATATACTGAACCAGAATAAGCAAACTCCCAATCTAATATTCCTGATAAAATTAATGTTCCATCTATATTTTTAACTAAAATATTAGAAGGCTTAAAATCACCATGCACTAATTGATTACTGCATTCCTTAGGAAAAGAATTTTCATATGAAATAATTTTATTTTTTAAACTATGAGAAAGTTGTTTACCTAACTTAGCTTTCACTCTGGGTTTAGTTATTTTATCTAAAATATAATTTATAAATACATTATATCCATTATGTTCGGTAGTAATTTTGCTGATTGATAAATTTGCATCAAGTAAACCACTTTCTTGGAATTTATAGGTACTCAAATGTCCTAAAAATTCACCAAGTTTACCATATATTACTAGTATTGAATCTAAAAACGAGGGATCAGTTAAAAATTCTGATAATAAATTGCCTTCACGATGTTCTACAAAACTGCAAGAATAGTTTGTTATGTCATTTATAGGATTAAAACTAAGAAATTTTGGAACTAAAGGTTCATTATTGAGTAAATATGAAAGCTTAAATTCTTTTTCACTTAACTCTATGTCTCGAACATTAATGCGTAATATAAATTTATCTCCATTCTCGAATTCAATAATATAATTTGTATTCGCAAGACCATGTTTTGCTTTGGTAACAATAAACTTATCTTCCCTAATTAAAAAATTTTTACACAAATTTTTAATTTCTTCGAATTCAAGATCGAAAAATTTATTCCGGCGTTCCCATTTTAACAATTCCTCCATACAGATTCTTCTAATAAAGCCTATCTCATAATTATAACAAGAAAGATATACCATACGTAAATAAATGGATAATATCTTTCTTGTTGAAACGTTATAGAAGTAAACCTATGCCAAACTATAATATTTTATAGGGAAAGCTCTAAGAAAGTTAACTTAAGAATTATTACAGGCTTCCTTCATTTTCTTACCGGCTCTAAATACTGGTTGTTTATAAGCAGAAATATGCATTTTCTCGCCAGTCTTTGGATTACGACCTTCACGAGCAGCCCTACTTTGTATGTGAAAAGAACCAAACCCCACTAGGTTAACGTCCTCACCACGACTAAGTGCTTTAAGTACACTATCTACAACCCAAGTCAGGGCTTTTTCTGCATCAGTTTTTGAATGACCTGCTTCAGCCATTAATGCTACTAATTCTCCTTTATTCATATTATAAGCTCTCCAAATAGATTGTTAACATTATCAGACATTAATGTATTTTTATACCAAGATGCCAGCAAGATTTATTAATCTCGTTACCTACATTATATCAAACACTAAACTGACTGCAACTGAGACCTATTTAGAATTTTTGAATATAATTATTTTCTAGTCTAATTGTAAAAAATTGTATCTATTTTACATCAAATTAGTTTCTTATACTGTAATTCAGTAGGTAATTTAGTCAGTCTGTATAGTAAGTAAACTACAAAACTAGTAAAAAATAATTTCTGAGGTTAGTTGCTAGCATATTTTATGTTTGATTAAATGAAATGATTAGTTGAAAATCTAAACAGTTTATATATTATAACATTCTAATTTATATAATACAGGTAACTTTTATGATCACTAGGCTATTCTACATATTATTTATTTTAATTTTCAACTTAAATGTTAATGCTAATCCAACTCCCTTGGGTTTTGAATTAAATAAAGCAGCTATTTCAGACATAGAGCAAGTATATCATATTATCAAAAAAGAAAAGAATTATTGGGAAGGGTATAATTATTATGTAAATATTAAAGATGTTAAATTAGAGGGGCTTACTAGGCTACTAATAATATGTAATGATGATAATATTACCCAAGCAGTAATCCTAACAATAAATAAGGATAAATTTACAGAGTTTTATCAATTACTTTCTGAAAAATACAAACTCGTATATAACCATAATCCTAGGTTGGGTGATAAGGAAATTAGATTTACAGATAGTGATTGTACCATAATATTAGACGTTCCTCATCTTAGCTTTAGTATGGATATCATATACATAACAGATGAATTTCTAACAAAATTTAAAGGAAAACAAAAAGAAGAAGAAAACCTGAAGAAAGCAAGAGATAAAGAATTGCTATAGTGGAATTATAAAAACGATCGACAAAAAAAATATTTCAGTGATAATCTTTGTATGTCTTGTCTAAAAATCTATAACTAACCTGTTAAGGTTCTAGGAGGCTGTCGGAGACAACTAATATACTAGTGATAACTATCTACCACCGTTTTGAAATCTGATATTTTAACTTAAAAAAGAATAATCATGCAACAATTTAGTCTTTATCATACTGCTGAAGGATTGCTATATAAAACAACCTGTCTTTTAGTAGAAAAATCTTATCATAACAATTTTAGAATTGTGGTGTTAGCTCCAGATATTGAAGTACAAGAATCACTAAACAAGATGATATGGACTTATTCTAGAAAGCAGTTTATTCCTCATGGTAGTAAACTTGATCCATTACCAGAAAAACAACCAGTCTATATTACTCATCAATTAGAAAATCCTAATCAAGCTAGTATCCTAATAATCATTGCACCATTTGATATACAAGAGATTTTTAGTAACAAACATTATATTACGCATTTTCAGAGAATAATGATAATATACGATGCTTTAGATAATTTAAGTTTAGTAATTAAAACAATAAATGAACTAACTATTGCAACTCCGATAATTGATTGTTATAAACAGAATCCGATGGGAACATGGAGCAAGATTTAAATAGACTTCCTGCATAAGTCAATCTAGTTGGTGATTTTGTCGTCGAAACTTGCTTTCGCTCCTCACGTACGTCTATGTACGCTGCGGTACTCGGCTTCGTTTCTCCTAAAAATCCCGAGGGATTTTTTGACTTATGCAGGAAGTCTAATATTTTTTCGGAAGAGCAAAAAAAATTTACCAATATGCAAAAATTATCATTTCAGCAAATTATCTTGACCTTGCAAAATTACTGGCAAGATTATGGTTGTGCAATTTTACAACCATATGATGCCCATGTTGGAGCTGGTACCTTTCACCCTGCCACCGTACTACGAACTCTTGGTAAAAAACCTTGGTTTGTAGCTTACGTTCAGCCTTCTCGTCGTCCTCATGATAGTAGGTACGCTCTGCATCCCAATAGAATGCAGCATTATTATCAATTTCAGGTTATACTAAAACCATCTCCTGACGATATACAACAATTATATTTAAAAAGTCTTGAATATCTTGGTATAGATTTGCAGAAACATGATATCAGGTTTGTTGAAGATGATTGGGAGTCGCCTAGTCTTGGTGCTGCTGGACTTGGTTGGGAAATATGGTGTGATGGTATGGAAATATCACAATTTACTTATATGCAACAAATTGGTGGTATTGATTGTCGTCCAGTGGCTGGTGAAATTACCTATGGTTTAGAACGTCTAGCACTTTACATACAAGGAATCAATGAGGTAAGAAATCTTGATTGGAATGGTCAGACTGGAGAAAAGGCTTTAACATATGGTGAAGTAGATTTTGCTGCTGAAAAACAATTTTCGAAGTTTAATTTAGAATTGGCTGACGTAACAATATTGTCCCAGCATTTTATTGATAGTGAGAAACAATGTAATGAATTAGTAGCTGCAGATTTACCGTTGCCAGCTTATGATTATTGTATTCAAGCTAGCCATCTTTTTAACCTGTTAAATGCTCGGGGAGTAATTAGTGTAACAGAAAGAGCATCTTATATACTCAGAATACGTAATTTGGCAAAAATATGCTGTAATAAATGGTTAAAACTAGAAGATAAAGAAGAGTTAATATGAGTGAGTTATTACTGGAACTTTTTAGCGAAGAGATACCAGCTTTAATGCAAAAAAATGCAGCAGAATCTTATAAAACCATATTTACGACAATCTTGCAAGAGAATAGACTTCTTTGGAAACTCGCTTATGCGCAAGGATTTGTAGGAGACACTTCACCTCAAACCGCAGCGTACATAGATGTACGTGAGGATTTGAGTACCGGCTCGACGCACAAATTACCAGCAGAAGTAGAGTTTCCGAAGAGGTCTAATGAGTTAGTTGCTGATGTTCAAGTATATGTTGGTTCTAGAAGAATTGCTGTACATATTACGAATTTACCAAAATTTGTACCACCAAAAGAAATTACCATCAGAGGACCAAAAGTTTCAGCACCACCACAGGCTATAGAAGGATTTTGTAGGGCAAATAATATTGAGCAAAATAAATTATCTACGCTATTAGTGCAAGGGCAATTATATTATATAATAGTAAAGAGTACCACAGAAACCGATATACGAGTATTATTGGAAGAGATAATTCCTAAAGCAATTAGCAAGTATATTTGGTCAAAATCTATGTATTGGGGGAATTATGAGATAAGTTGGATTAGACCACTTAGGAATATTTTATGTATATTTGATGGAGAAATACTAGCCATTAAATATGGTCATTTGACGGCAAATAATATTACCTTTGGGCATAGATTTATTAGTCCTGAACCGATTACTATATACAGTTTTTCTGAATACCAGAACAAGCTGCGGGAGAGTAATGTCATTATTGACCAACAAGAACGCAAGGAAATAATTAAAAGCCAGCTATCAAAAATAGTAGAATCTCTTGATCTAGTTATCAAAGAGGATGAAAAATTGTTAGAAGAAGTAACAGGGCTAGTAGAATTGCCAGTGGTTATGGTCGGTAAAATACCTGAGGTATTTTTGCAGTTACCTAGTGAAGTGCTAGTTAGTTCAATGCGTACCCATCAAAAATATTTTAGTGTTTTTGATCAAGCTGGTAATTTTGCCCCTTATTTTCTTTTTGTTAGTAATATGCCTGATGACCAAAATATTATAGTAAATGGTAACGAAAAGGTATTATCTGCTAGACTATCTGATGCCTTATATTTTTATCAGCAGGATTTATCTAATAGTTTAGAATCAAAATTGCCAAAACTTGCACAGATAACTTTCCATGCAAAAATTGGCAGTATAAAACAAAAAACTGAGAGAATCGCTAATATTTGTAATTATATAATGCCAATGAATCAGGATTTGCAAGTAGCAGCTAAACTCTGTAAAAGTGACCTAACAACTGAAATGGTGGGAGAATTCCCTGAACTACAAGGTATTATGGGATATTATTACGCCAAAGCCGAAGGATTAAATGATCAGATTGCTTTGGCAATAAGAGATCATTATAAACCACAAGGTCCATCGGATAGTTTACCAATGGGAAATAGTGCAATATTGGCAATTGCTGATAAATTGGATAGTTTAGTAGGGTTGATATTAATAGGAGAAGAGCCAAGTGGTTCAAGAGATCCTTACTCACTCAGACGCCAAGCCTTAGGTATTATTAGGATAATTTTAGCTAATAAACTAACTATCAATATTAAGCAATTAGTTGCATATGTAGTTCAGCTATATTCTGAAGAAAACATAAGCTGTAATAAAAGTAGCCAGATAATCTTAGAATTTTTAGAAGAACGAGCCAAATATTATTTCAAGAATCACTATGATCTATTATTAATTAATGCCGTGCTTGATTTTGATATTGAAGAAGATTTAGTGGTTAGCGAAATAAAACTCAGTGCCTTACAAAAGTTTCTCGCTGGGGTGGATGGTGAGAATTTATTAACTATTTACAAAAGAGCAAATAATATACTAGAAGGCAGTAATATAGCAGGAGGAGTTAATCAAAACGCTTTTATTTCACAATATGAACAACAATTGTTTTTATCATTGGAAAATATTCTCCCGCAAATAGATAGCTCGATTGCTGAAAAGGATTTTACCAAAGCACTTAGCTTATTACTAGAAATGTTGAAACCCATTAATGATTTTTTTGATAATCTGATGGTTAAAGACGAAGATCATAGAATTGCCAATAATCGTTTATTGTTGCTAAAAATGGTTACACAATTATTTGATAAATTAGCAAAATTTAGTGCTTTATGATTAGTACAAATGAATTATATTGGTGTTTTCGTCATTGCGAGGAGTGTGTAAACACGACGAAGCAATCCATATGATAAGCTTTATGGATTGCCACGCTCACGTACGTTCGCTCGCAATGACGTTTAAGTAGGCGATTAGGAAGAGAAGATAAATGTTGACGACAAAATCACCAACTAGATTGACTTATGCAGGAAGTCTATTAGAGCAGGCTGTCAAATTTATAAAATCTGGTAATATAGTAGCATTTCCCACAGAAACAGTATACGGACTTGGGGCAGATGCTAGTAACGAACAAGCTTGCCAGAAGATTTTTAAGATAAAAAAGCGTCCAAACATAAATCCTCTGATTGTCCATGTGGCAACCATGAACCAGGCTAAAACTATTGGGGAATTTAATGCAGATGCTTTAAAATTAAGTGAGGTATTTTGGCCAGGACCCTTATCGATTGTTGTACCATTAAAAAGTGGGGCAAATATAGCTGAATCAGTATTATCCGGGCTGACAACAGTTGCACTCCGTATGCCATCACATAATATGGCTTTGGAGCTAATAAGAAAATCTGGCACACCGATAGCAGCACCTAGTGCTAACCCATCCGGTTACATAAGTAGCACTACTTTAGAACATGTGAAAGAGCATTTTGCAAATGACAAAGATATTTTTATTTTAGAAGATAATTCAAGACTTTCTGCAAAACTCGCTTATGCACAAGGATTTGAAGGAGACGCGGAACGCAGAACCGCAGCGTACTCTAATGTACGTGAGGATTCGAGTACCGCATCATTGTCCAAATTACCAGCAGAAGTAGAGTTTTGCAGAAAGTCTAGTGACTATAAGTGTCAATATGGTATAGAATCAACCATAGTAGATAGTACTACTAATAACTTAACTATTCTGCGAGATGGCTTTATTACGTTGGAAACATTAGAAAAAGTTCTTGGTAAGAAACTAGATAGAACATCTAGCTTGATGGAAATTAAAGCTCCAGGTATGATGAATAAACATTACTCACCAAGAGTTAAAGTAAGATTGAATGCAGAGAGTTTAAAACCTAATGAGGTAGGTCTTAATTTTGCTAATAGTAAGCTAGAAGGTAAATTTTCGCTTAATTTAAGTTTAACTGGAGACTTAATTATCGCTGCTAGCAACTTATTTGCCAGTCTTAGAATATTGGATAATTACGCAGAATTAAATGGATTAGTAATTGCCGTTGCTTCTATCCCAGAAGTTGGCATCGGCGTTGCAATCAATGATAGACTGAAAAGGGCGGCAATAAAATGACCTCAATATTTACTAAATTAAAGCAGGTATTAGTCAATAGTTCAAATAAAATATCTTCAGGCATTGACCAAATATTTTATAAAAAAAAACTAGATGAGCAAACTTTAGATGAACTAGAGGAGTTGTTAATATCTGCAGATATAACTGCCTCTGTAGCAATAGAGCTTGTCAGCAAGCTAAAAGCTATCAAATTTGACAAAGAAGTAACTAGTCTAGTAATCAAAGAACAACTTGCTAACATTATCGAACAACTATTGATAAAGACTAATAAGAGCTTTGAATTGCACGATAAAAAGCTTAATGTTATACTAGTTTGCGGTGTTAATGGTTCAGGGAAAACTACTACAATAGGAAAGCTGGCAAGCATTTATCGTAGACAGGGTAAGAAAGTAGCAATTGCTGCCTGTGATACATTTAGAGCCGCTGCTGTTAGTCAATTATCAAGCTGGGCTGATAGAAGTGATTCGATATTTATCAGTGGCGAAGAGTCAGCTGATCCTGCTAGTGTTGCTTATCTTGCTATGCAATCTTCAATAAAAAACGATGTTGATATATTATTTATTGATACAGCTGGGAGATTACATAACAAGAAGAATCTGATGGAAGAACTTGCCAAAATTGTTAGGGTTATTAAGAAGCTTGATGATACAGCTCCTCACCATAGTATATTAGTAATTGATGCAACCACTGGACAAAATGTATATAATCAAGTCGAACAATTTACCGCTATTGCTAACATAACAAGTTTGATAGTTACTAAATTAGACGGTACAGCAAAAGCTGGTGTAGTTGTTGGTGTCGTGCAAAAATTTGCCTTACCGGTATGTTTTTTAGGGATAGGAGAGAAGATAGACGATCTAAAGCCGTTTGATCCGGCGGCATTTGCTAGTAGTTTAGTAGGAAATTAACTAGGTTTCTTAATAGACCTCTTGCAAAACTCGCTTATGCTGAGGAATTTGCAGGAGACACGGAACGGAGAACCGCAGCGTACTCAAGTGTACGTGAGGATTCGAGTACCGGATCGACGAACAAATTACCAGCATAAGTAGAGTTTTGCAAGAGGTCTAATGAATGTTATAACAAGAAAATTATCTATCCAATCCAATTATTACAAAGAAATTTTGTCAATAATTAAACTAGGTGGTGGAGTGGCTAGAATTGTCGGAGGAGCCGTTCGTGATGCTATTCTTGGTGTAGTTAATTATGATATTGATATAGCAACCAATTTATTACCAGAGCAAGTAACAGATATTTTATCAACAGCCAACATTAAAGTCATCCCTACTGGCATAAAATACGGTACAGTTACGGCTTTACTACATAATGAAAAATTTGAGATTACTACACTTAGAAAAGATATAAAATGTGATGGTCGACACACAGAAGTCATGTTTACTAATGATTTTATGGAGGATGCTGTTAGAAGAGATTTTACTATTAATGCCTTAAGCTATTGTCCGTTTGAGCATAAAATTTACGATTATTTTGGTGGAATAGATGATTTACGAGAATCTAAGGTAATATTTATCGGACAGGCATTTGAACGGATTCAAGAAGATTTTTTACGTATTTTACGATTTTTCCGTTTTTCCTGCTATTATGCAACAGAGTTGGATTCTAGCGGGCTAAATGCCTGTATTAAATTGCGAGAAAACCTTAAATTACTATCAAAAGAACGGGTAAAATGGGAGATGGATAAATTAATTGTCTCAGATAATAGTCCTAATATTTTACAGCAAATGTTTGATAATGGCATATTGCAAATAATATTACCAGTTAGTAAGTTTGATAAAAAACCTTTGATGGAAGGAATTAGTTTCGGTTTTTTAGAGCCTTACGCTAGATATTCACTATTATTTTATCACATAAAGGACCTGCCACTAAGTGATTTACTAAATTTAAAATTCTCCCGACAACAAGCAATCAAAATCATTACTATACTTAGATTTGTTAATAAAGAAATCAACGAATTTACCTTAAGAGAAATTTGGTGGGAAACTGCTGATTATCCGGATGATTATCTGCAATATATAAATATTCTAGTATCATTAGGCAAATTAAATAGAGCTACAGCAAACAAATTTCTAGATACATACCAATCCAAACCCCGACCAATATTCCCAGTAAATGGGCATGACTTGCAGAAAATAAATATTCATGGTAAAGATGTTGGCATAGTAATAAACAGATTAAACAAATCTTGGATAGCAAGCAATTTTACGCTTAATAAGCATCAATTACTTGCATTATACTCAAATGATTTGAAGAATTAGAATAATTATTATACAATGAATGATTAGCATTAATTAAAGTGTTAAAAAAAATAAGTCATAAAATAAAAACTTCAAAAGAATTAAGCTATTAGATACAGAGTTAATATGACTATACTTAGTAACGTAGAAAAACCTCGTTGGTTATATCGTTTTGATAATTTTAAACGTGCTTTTGCTTTACTACGTGAGGCTATATATACAATGCAAGAACGTAAGGTAAGCCAGTTAGAACAAGAAGGAATTATTCAACGTTTTGAATATACATGGGAATTGACCTGGAAAGTACTTAAAGATTATCTGGAATATAAAGGTGTTATACTGGAAACCATTACCCCAGCTGCTGTAATTAAAGCATCAATAGCTGCTAACTTAATCAAGAATGGTGAAATATGGATGGATGCTCTAGACTCTCGTAATAAAATGGCACATACTTATGACTTTAAAAAATTTGAGAAGATTATTATAGATATTGAAAAAAATTATTATCCTGAATTAGAGAACATGAATCTAAAAATGTTGGAATTTGCAGCAGAATATAGAAGGTAAACATGTCTAACCATGGATTAAGCACCAAACAATTAAATACACTGCGTAGTATTTTGTTGCCCTTCTCAGAGAAAATCGATCGCGTTGGTTTATTTGGTTCACGTGCTACTGGTCTTTACCGTCCTAACTCCGATATTGACCTAGTAATTTATGGCTCACTTGATGAGAAGACTATGGATCGTATATTTACGCTACTTAATGACAGTAATTTACCAGTCAAAATAGACTTGCAAGTTTATGATTTGATCACCTGTTCTCCTCTTAAGGATCATATTGATAATAATATGTTGTTGTTATTTACACATGATCATTTTACAGATGAAACTTAACGTTTTTCATAGTACACTAACATCTATTACCAATCAGATTTTTTATTCATCATAAAAAAATTAAAAAAAAATGAAAATTAATATTAGTGCTAGCATTTTTATTGCTATAATTATCATATTATTTAATTATGGAGCTTTTGCTAATGTTGTATACTCAAATTCTTTAAAGCAGAAGAGTATAAAAATTGTTACTAGCATAACTCCACTAGCAAGCATTATAGCGATGTTAGTGAAAGACCAAGCAGAAATTGTCGCTATTGCCAATAACAATGATTGCCCGCATCATTACCATTTGAGACCTAGTGATCTTAAAAAAGTCAAAGATGCAGATATTGTATTTTATATAGATGAACAATTTGATGGCTTTGCTGGCAAATTAATGAATGGTCATAGTAAAAATGTCATTAAAATTAGTAATTTTAATGGGCTAAGAGTTATTAGTAATAATTCTTATGATAATTGGCATATTTGGCTTGATTTAGGTAATGTAAAATTATTATTAGAACAATTATTTCAGATATTATCCCAAAGATTTCCTGAAATTAGTTCAGCTATTTACCAAAATCTTGATGAGGCAAAAAAACAAATAGATGATCTGGCAAAAATCAAACATCAAAGATTAGCGTCTTTAACAGATGTGATCTTGCTTAGTGATAGTTTAGAATATTTTTTTGATAATAACCAAAAAAATGTTGCAAAATTATATAGCTCTGATCAAAAAAGCCTTAGATATATCAGTAATCTTGGGCAATTGTTAAGCATGTCCAATAGTAAATGTTTGCTACTAAGTACGGAACAAGATGTTGCTCTTTATAAAAATTTTAAAGTAGAGGTAGTGGAAGTGGAAAGTGAGAATTGGAGAATGACTAACATCAGTAGTGATTTATTTTATAATCAATATTTAAAGATAATTAATCAAGTGTCTAAATGCTTAAATTACTAAACCCTTATTTTTTTAGTAAGTTAGTACGAACCATGCTACCATTATTGCTAGTTTCAATGTTGGTAATAATGGGGTTGGGGTTATACCAAGCTTTGATAATCTCGCCACCAGATTACCAACAAGGTGATATGGTCAGGATTATGTATGTTCATGTACCATCGTCTTGGATGGCACTAGGGATTTATACATTTATAGCTATTTGTAGCTTGTCTAACCTAGTATGGAAGACTAAAATGTCATTCTTAATGGCAGTGGCAGCTGCCCCTATTGGTGCAGTTTTTTGCATGATTAGTATGGTTAC
Organism: Rickettsia endosymbiont of Pseudomimeciton antennatum; assembly: GCA_020881195.1. Classification (GTDB taxonomy): domain Bacteria; phylum Pseudomonadota; class Alphaproteobacteria; order Rickettsiales; family Rickettsiaceae; genus Tisiphia. The sequence continues at coordinate 57,529 of JAJIYL010000032.1, forward strand.
AGGAGCATTATGGGGAAAGCCTATTTGGGGAACCTGGTGGGTTTGGGATGCTAGACTTACCTCAATGTTCGTACTATTCTTACTCTATTTAAGTTATATCGTAGTGGTGAATAGTGGCGATAGAATAAGCCGTACTGAAAAACCAGCTTCGGTGATTGCTCTGATTGGTTTTATCAATGTTCCCATAGTAAAATTTTCGGTAAATATTTGGTATAGTTTACACCAGCCAGCAAGTGTTTTAAGGCTAGGTAGCCCGACTATTGATAATTCTATGTTATTGCCCTTAGTGCTAATGTTTATAAGTAGCATACTATATTTTCTATTAGTTTTAGGTTTGAGATCTTGTGTTTTAATCGCTAAGTTCAAGGAGTATGAAAATTTATGACTTATGTTGTTACCGATGAATGCATAAAATGTAAATATACTGATTGTGTAGAAGTATGTCCTGTCGATTGCTTCTATGAAGGTGAATTAATGTTGGTAATTAATCCCGACGAATGTATTGATTGTGGAGTGTGTGAGATTGAGTGTCCAGTTAAAGCTATTAAGCCCGAGTCAGAACAGTTGATTGACTGGATAGAGAGAGCTAAATTTTTTTCCAGCAAATGGCCAAATATTACGGTTAAAAAACCAGCTTTACCGAATGCAGATAAATATCATGACGAGAAAAATAAGTTTGAGAAATATATGGGGGAAGTCTAGTACTACAGTTGTAAATTAATTTATGTTAGGGAATTTGTAGGAGACACGGAACGGAGAACCGCAGCGTACTTAGATGTACGTGAGGATTCGAGTACCGGATCGACGCCCAAATTACCAACAGAAATTAATTTACAACTGTAGTACTAGGTTCTGCTCGCAATGACCCAATTTGCTATGGATAAATACTAATCTGGTTAGCTATAACTATCATCAGTCCTAACCGAAACTATCACAGACATTCCTGGCATCAAATTACTAGTACCATTTTTAGGAATCTCAAAATCTATTAGTACAGGAATCCGTTGAACAATCTTAGTAAAATTACCAGTTGCATTATCACTGGGAATTAGACTAAATTTCGAGCCGGTAGCTGGTGATATGTTACGTATTCTACCATATATAACCTTTTTGGGTAAAGAATCAAACTGTAATTTAACTTTTTGCCCTGGCTGGAATTTAGCAATTTGTGTTTCTTTAAAATTAGCTTTTACATATATTCGTTCATCCTGTACAACAAAAAATAATACCCTACCCGGGCTAATGAAATTTCCTACCTGCAAACTACTATTTGCTATTATTCCGTTAACCGGAGCTCTAATTTTGGTATTTACTAAACTCCTGGCTACTATATTTTTATCTTGCAATAACCCTTTCAATTTTTCTCCTTCAGCAGTTTTTTGCAAAGCTAAAAGTAGCAATTTCTGCTGGGCAATTTGTAAGTTTAACTTTGCCTGATTATAATCAGTTTTTGCTTTAGTAAAAGACATTCTAGATTCATCTAATGTCTTCTTACTAGAGAAATTCTCTTTGTTAAGCTCTTGAGCTCTTGTATAATCAGCTGAATTAATTTCCAAATTTGTACTAGCAAAATCAACAGCCTCTTTACTTTGCTGCAAAGTAAATTGAGCTATTAAAGCTTTTTGTTCTATGATTTCTATATTTTTAATAGATGCATTAATAGAAGCTTCAAGCGAAGCAAGGCGTGACTTATAATCCTGATCATTGATCTCAGCAATAATCTCCCCTTCTTTTACCCTCATATTATCTGAAATCAATACATTCTTAATCACTCCATTAATCTCAGAGCTAACGCTAGATATGTCTGCCTCAATATACGCATTATCAGTCGACTCTGTATGACTCCAAATGTAGATATTATAAGCTAGATACACAACTATTGCACTGAACAAAACTAGAAAATATTTATAAAATGGATGAGACTTATATTTTTCAAAGACTTCTAACATAATTTAAATTTTCTTACTAATAAAACAGCAAATTGGTATAGACAACATATATATAAAGGCAATGAAGGGTAACAAATGCCATGGATACATAATAAAACTTATGATGATAACAGCAAATATCATCATTGCTAATGATAAATATTCGTGTTTTATCTTAATATTTTTTGTTGAAAATGTTGCTAACCTACTGGCAAGTAGAAAAGCAATTACCACAATATATAAATCTATCATAATGGTATGTGTACGAATATTAATACCTAAAATGCTACTCACTTCAAAATCCAAAATCATTGGTATTAGAGCAAGTAAAGCTCCACAAGGTGCAGGTACACCAGTAAAAAAATATTCTAACTTCTTATTATCTGCCTCATGAAAAATAGCAGTATTAAACCTTGCAAGCCTTAATGCCATGCATACAATAAATAACAATATAGACCCCCATGAGAACACTTTATATTCATATTGCTGAAAAGACCATAAATATACAAGGCAAGCCGGCACTACCCCAAAATTAGCAAAATCACATAATGAGTCCAGTTCAGCACCAAAAGGACTAGTAGCATTTAGCATCCTTGCTACCCTACCATCAATTCCATCTATTATAGCAGCAACCAAAGTACAATATACAGCCTTTTCCCATCTACCATCCAATCCAAATTCAATGGCACTAACACCAACCACAAGACCCAATAAAGTGATAAAATTAGGAAGTAATTTTATAAATGGAATTGGTTTTGTTATTCTAACTTTGTGTATTTTAAGCAATTTATACCTATATACTTATTAAATAGTAGCAAGAGTCTTATAGCTGGCGTCATGGCTCAGAGCTACTTTAGTAGCATTGATGCAATCCATATGATAAGCTTCATGGATTGCCACGCTCACATACGTTCGCTCGCAATGACATACATGCAACCCAAACGTCATTGCGAGGAGTACACAAACCTCAGATGTCATTGCGAGGAGCTACTTTAGTAGCGACGAAGCAATCCATATAACAAACTTCATGGATTGCCACGCTCACGTACGTTCGCTCGCAATGACGCCAGAAGGTGAATTGCCACGACCATTACATTTTGTTACCTTCTTTCAAATTTAAGTTCAGATGTTTTCTTGATCCTAAAATCAGCAATAATAGTTTCTCCACCAACTGCAGTCTGTCCCTCGCTAACACAAAGTGCAGTTTTAAGTGGTAAATAAACGTCAGCTCTACTACCAAAGCGGATAATACCATATCTATCCCCAATTCTAACCTCAGTATCTTCTTCTAAATCACATAATATTCTTCTGGCTATTAATCCTGCTATTTGTACAAAAGCAATTTTATGACCATTATTTGTTTCCATTAAAACAGATTGACGTTCGTTATATATACTTGCTTTATCAAAAGAAGCATTGAAAAACTTTCCCGGATTATAATGTAGAGATAAAATCTTGCCATTAGCCGGGATACGATTTACATGAATATTAAAAATATTCAAAAAAATGCTAACTCTAATCATTTCCTGATCACCAAGACCAAGTTCTATCGGTGGAGCTGCTTCAGTTATTTTATGCACTATTCCATCTGCTGGACTGACTACCAAATCGTCACTAATAGGGGTAAGGCGATCTGGATTTCTAAAAAAATATATACACCAAATCGTTATAACTAATCCTATATATCCAAAGGTAGTAGGAACGGTAATAAAAAGTAGAAAAGTCACCACTGCAGAACTTACAATAAATATGTAGCCTTCTCGATGAATAATATTTGAAAAATCATTATACTGCTTCATTCTCACTCTCTAATTCGTATTATTTTAGCATAGCTTTATTATACATTAATTATTAATAGCACTAATAGGCAATTGCATTTAAATTTTATTTTTTTACTATAACTATTAGCGACGAAGTTCCCCAAACGTCATTGCGAGGAAGTTACAAACCTCAGGCGTCATGGCTCAGAGCTACTTTAGTAGCGACGAAGCAATCCATATAACAAGCTTCATGGATTGCCACGCTCACATACGTTCGCTCGCAATGACGAGTTATAAACGCACTAATAGACGTCATTTGACTGTTACTGCATATTATATATCATCGTTAACATCCTGATCTTCATTACTACTTTCTGATTCTTCATTTTTTTCAGCTCTATCATCCTCTTCTTGTGCTGAACCAAGAGCGTACACACATAATTCTTCAAGTAATACATTATTCTTATTAGCCAGTTCTTGTAGTTTAGTAATTGCATCCATCACCTCTGCTGGTATTTTTCCACCACGTTGCTTTGATAACCAGTCATCCTGAAAATGCAAGGGATGATGTCCCGGCTCAGGTTGTCCTACATATATGGTAAACGGTGCCATTTGCCCACCAAAATCACAATTAACAGTAAATTTTTTCATAATACATTTCTTATAACATAATATTAAATTATCAAAATAATATCAGGAACTTCAAGGTTCAATCCTTAAGAAAACTTAGCTAACAAATAACTTTAATACATCTGCATAGTTCCATAAAATTTCCCTGTTTTTATATTACGAAAAATATATATGGTAGGACAATCACCATTTACCCATTCATCATCGTAGTCAGTAAGTTGTATTATTAATTCATCGCATTCAGATAATTCAGAATCTTGACACCAAAAAGGCCAACCAAACAGTTTGTCACTAACTTCACATTGATAGGGCATTTGTTCAATATTTGGATATAAATCATCTAAATATTTTTCAAGTTCTTGTGGCATATCTTCCCTTGAAGGAAAATCTATTATCTTACTAAACTTTACTAACCTAGGACTAGCATTAATTTCTTCTGGTTTTTTTAATAATTCTAAAGCTTCATCTTTATAAACTCTTATACAGAGAGTACTTGAATCATAATAAGAAATCCCATCTTCTGGGTAAATAAAAATAGTAATATATTTTATATCTTCTACAGATTTAGGAACAAAAGGTAAATCTGAAATCCTTATTTGAATAACTGGAACTAATAAAGTACTATTATTAGCTGTTGGCCATCCCTCACCTTTTGTACATATATTTACATCTCCTATTATTGAACTTTTAAATAATTTCTCAAATTGAGCTATAGATACTTCAAACTTATCTATGAGTAGAGCCTCTCTTTTTAATTCTTCCAGCTTTATATCAAGATTAATATTTTTCATATTTAATTTTTTATAATTTATTTCTTCAATTCTTTTATCACTAATTGCTAGAGTATATATTTATCTTCTAGTTCTCATATTAAAATAATTAAATACCTCAATATTTTAGAAAGAAATTATAATATTCATTACTTAGCTTCAAAATATAAACCTGCACCTATAGTAATGTACATGATATAACAAAAAAACAAAAATAAAATATTTTTCAAATAGATGTTTTTGCTGTTAATAAATGTTCAAATTTCTTAGAAAGTTCATAATTAGTAGCAACAAACATTTCATCATTATTTATTATCGCTCCACCTGCTTCTCTGATGATTAGATCAAAACCAGCTTTTAAAGTATAATTTAATGATGAAAAATAAACAGCATCGATCTTACCAGCTGCTAGTAGTAACATTCCATAGCAGTGACAACCAAAAACCCTAGCATTTTTCAAAAAAACTGGGTTGATATTAAGGTCATCGGTAGCGATTAAAAAATTATCAACACTAGCACAACCAGAAACCCTCAATCTACTATTACTAGTAGTATTATTTTCTGACCATACCCCTCTTCCTTTTTCAACATAATAAATCTCATCAAGAGCTGGAAAATTTATTACCGTACATATCGTAGTTAAAATTTTATTAATCTTCTTTAAACACGTTATAGATACAGCAAAAAATGGTAGGCTCTTTTCTAAATTACTCAAACCATCCAGCGGATTTACCAATAAAACCATTTCATAATTATTATCTGGTTCAAACTTATCCTGTGGAAAGAATAACGCACTTGTATATTTTTGCAACTCATTGCGTAATAAATCTTGTGCTTTAACATAAGCTTTATTACAAAAATCGTAGTTTCCCTTACTAGATATTTGAAGCATTTCCAGCTCCAAAAAATCTCTATGCAAAAACTTAACAGCTTTACGTAACGCAGTAATAAGTAAGCTAGTTATAGGTTGTTGCATAAGATATTACTTGGCTCTCTCAACAAAACTCATATCTTCAATTTTTACAACTATTTTTTCACCTACCACTAAATAAGGTGGTACCATTACCTTTATTCCATTAGTTAAAATCGCTGGTTTATAAGAAGATGTTACCATAGAGCCTTTAATTACAGGATCAGTTTCCATAATTTCAGCAATAACAGTTTGTGGTAATTCAGCACTCAAGGCTTTTTCCTCATAAAACTGTACCTTTAATACCATATTATCCTCAAGAAATGGCAAATGTTCGCCAAGAATTGACTTATTAATTAAAATTTGCTCAAATGTCTCATTATCCATTAACACTAGATTATCGTCCTCAAAATATAGGAATTGTAAATCCTTATTATCAAGCTGTGCTTTTTCAACATAATCAGATGAATTAAATCGCTCATTAAGTTTTGTACCAGTTTTAAAATTTTTCATCTCTACTTGTACATAAGCTCCACCTTTACCAGGTTTAGTATGTTCAGGCGTTTTATGGACAACCCATAACTCATCATTATATACTATAATGTTACCAGCTCTAATAGCATTTGCTGAAATTTTCATATTATTATTACTTATCTAAAATCTAATTATTCTTAGCCAATCCCGAATTTACTGAATTATAATTATATAAATTCGTTAGGAAGAATATACAATAACTGTTATAAACACAAGTATATTTAAGTAATAATAATTTAGGAGGCTGCCTGCAATAACTAAAGTAATTCTATATTTGGCTCTTTTTGGCTGCGAATAAACATGATTTTTTTGAAATAGGTACACTATTCCTTCAAAAATCATATTTATTCTCGCCGAAAAATAGCTCAAAATATAATTAATTAGTTATCGCAGGCAGCCTCCTAGTAAAATTACTTAGTGCTGTAAAAAATTATGCTAAAATAAAAAAAATTGTTAAGAAACATAAAAATGAATATATTTATTTTATGACTGCCAATATACTAATAGTTGACGATATAGAATCAAATGTTAAATTACTGGAAGCTAAACTTTTAGGAGAATATTACACCGTCTTTACTGTTAATAACGGCAAAGATGCTCTGAACGTTCTTACCATTAATAAAATTGATATTATATTACTTGATGCCATGATGCCTGATATGGATGGATTTGAAACTTGTAGAAAAATTAAGTCTAATCCCTACACCATGCATATACCAGTTATTATGGTTACTGCCCTTTCTGATACTGAAGATCGCATAAAGGGTCTTGAAGCTGGAGCAGACGAATTCTTAACAAAACCTATTGATGACACTGCTCTTTTTGCCAGGGTACGATCTCTTGCTAGAATGAAGGCGGTTATTGATGAACTCAAACTGAGAAACACTACTAATGCTCAATTAGGTGGTTCTGTCATAGAAATACAAGATAATTTCTCAGATAATAAAATACTGTTAATTAACGATGATATAGTACAGGCAAGAAACATAAATAAAATGCTCCTAACTCTTACCTCAAATATCAAAATAATATCTGATATCAACGAGTTAGAGGAAGATACTGAATATATCCCGGATTTAGTAATTATTAGCTGTCAATTAGAGCAAGGAGATCCTTTGCGAATAGGCATGATGTTACGATCTAATGCTAAATTTCATGATATAGTACTCATATTACAAGCTGAAGAAGAAAATACATTAATAGTCATCAAAGGTTTAGAGCTGGGTATTAATGATTATTTTATGTACCCAGTCGACAAAAATGAGCTATTAGCCAGAATCAGAACTCAATTGAAAAGAAAACATTATCAAGATAGATTACGCAATGATTTAGAGTTAAGTGTAAATTTATCGATTAAAGATGGTTTGACTGGTATATTTAATCGTCATTATTTTGATACACACATAAAGCAAATGGTGAAGAAAGCTACTGATAGTAAAAGACCCTTATGCTTACTTATGTGTGATATTGATCATTTTAAACAAGTTAATGATACTTATGGTCATCAAGCAGGAGACATAGTACTAAAAACCATTACTAATGTTCTGAAAAACATTTTTAGGGTTACAGACCTAATTGCTAGATATGGTGGCGAAGAATTCGCTATCCTATTAAATGATATAACGATTGACGAGGCTATGTATGTAGCGGAGCGGGTAAGAACAAAAGTGGAGTCTATCGAATTTAAGGTTAAAACTCAAGAAACTCCCATTAAGAAAACTATCTCAATAGGAGTAACTGAATACAAAATTGGGGAAACGATTAGTGATTTTATAGGGCGTGCCGATAAAGCTCTGTATCAAGGAAAGGAGCAAGGAAGAAATAGAGTGATTAAAATAACTTAATGGTTAATAATTTAGGTACACAAATGAAGAGTAATCAGCTATAATAGGTTGTAAAATTAGACTTTTTTCGAAACTCTACTTCTGCTGGTAATTTGTGCGTCGATCCGGTACTCGAATCCTCACGTACATTTAAGTACGCTGCGGTTCTCCGTTCCGGGTCTCCTACAAATTCCTCAGCATAAGCGAGTTTCGAAAGAAATCTATTAGTATTTTGCAAATCTGCCTTCCATACAAAACTAAGAACATGAAAAATAAAACTCTTCGTAAATGTTATCTTGAATTACCATATAGACCGAGTGTAGGCATGATGATAATCAATGATACTAATAGAGTATTTGTTGGTAAAAGAATCGACACCAAAATACCAGCCTGGCAAATGCCTCAAGGTGGTATAGATTTAGGAGAAACACCCAGTGTTGCAGCTCTTAGAGAAATGCTAGAAGAGATAGGTTGTAATAAAGGTGATATTCTTGCAGAAAGCAAATATTGGTATAGTTATGACGTGCCTAAAATTTTAATACCTAAATTATGGGATGGTAATTTTCGGGGTCAAAAACAAAAATGGTTTTTAATTAGGTTTACAGGTACTAATGAAGATATTAACATTAATACAAGTAACCCAGAATTTGAGGAATGGCGTTGGGCTAAACTTGATGAGTTATTGTCAATTATAATTCCCTTTAAACGTAAACTTTATAAAGCTGTAGTTAAAGAATTTGCTCCTATCGTTAATGATATACTCGAATAATCTTGGACTACCCCGTACCATCCCCTTCTTTGCAAAAGATTGGGGGTAATATAGGTCTAATCACTAAAAGCTTAATCATCAAGTATTATGCCAATAATATATAACTTACCTTACGTATAAACCCCCATAGCAATTTAAAAGCCATAGGGGAAATAACCTGACATCTATTAGCGAAACCACTACGTGTTCTCGCTAATAGACGTGGGTAAGGTGAATATATAAACCTCAGTTTTGGATTAGAATTTAAAAATTCTAATCCAAAAACTGGTAAAGCAATAAGGAAAAATACATTCTTGAAGCGGTTCTATGAATGCATTTTAACCTAATTTTTAGCTAATAATCTTATTTTTAATCTGAAGCTTAAGGTGAGTTATATATTATTTTTTCTTGCATTATCGGGTAAGTCCATACAAGCGTTATGGAACTGCCTAATAATTTTAAGCAATTCTTCATTTTTATAAGGTTTACGGATTATGTATGTTGCTTGTCCTTGTAAGAGTCCTTTTATTTCCTGATGATTGCTAGACAAACCACTTTGAAAAATTATAGGAATACGAGCAAGATTTTTATCACTTCTTATCTGTTTATGTACTTTACAACCTGTCATATCAGGAAGAGAAATATCAAGAAATATTATATCTATGTTATTAGCATATATTTTAGATAAATCAACTGCCTCTTGCCCTGTATAAGCATTGATAATTTTATATTTTTGTTCATGACGTAGCACTAAATTTATTGCATCATGGCAAATTGGTTCATCATCCACAAAAAGTATAGTAAATAGCTCTGCAATATTATATTCTTTAGGCATTTTATGTCTCTTTTTCGTCGTATACAGGAATCATGAATTCTACTCTTGTTCCTTTTTTACAGTTATTTTCAGCATAAATATATCCTTTATGGGCCAGTATAATTTCCCGGCAAATAGATAAACCAAGACCATCCCCAATATTATCATCATTAGTTCGTGAGCTACGAGCAAATACCTCAAAAATAGTTTCAAGTTCTGAATTTGGAATTCCAATACCTGTATCGATTAAGCTAAAGCACCAATAAGAATTATTTTCATAATTTTTTAAATTAATTACCGCTATAATTAATCCTTCTTTAGTATATTTGAGTGCATTATTAAATAAATTATTTAATAATTGGTTAATCCTAATTCCATCTCCACTAATCATTGCTTTTGTAATGTCATGATTAATAAGAATAATATTGACCTTATCATTAAATACGTTTAATTCTGTAAGTTGTTGCACAACATTTTTTATAGAAACTAATAGATCCATAGCAACAAAATTAAACTTCATTCTCCCGGTACTAAACTTAGATAGGTCTAGTAGAGCATTAATTAATGTTATAATCTGCTGATTATTCTTAGCTATTATACCGACATACTTTATATGCTCTTGCTCATCCATTTTATCCCAATTTTCATATAAAAATTGAGCTATACTACTTCCGCCATGTATTGAAGTTCTAATTTCATGAGTAACATGATTCAAAATATTATCTTGTTCTGATATTTTCTGTTCTAATTCTAAGATTTTGGTTTTTGAGTTATTTCCTATACTGGACCATAAAAACCCACTATACCTGCAAATATAAAAAAATACAGAAACCAGAAACATAACTAAAATAGCCCAAAGAAATTGGAGCATATGCTTATTTTATTTAAAATAATTATATTAACCTCAGCTCGATATAAGAATAACTATTCTTATATCGATACTTCTCTTATTAACAATGAAAAATACATACTTAAAACGATTCTTCATATACATTTTAACTTATTTCTACTTCAATACATGATTCTAATCATTAAATCATGTATTGAAGTAGAAATAAATTTAACTAATGCAGGTACTATAGCACTTTAAACATAATTGTTTCTATATATACTCAAATCATTTGAGTATATATAACCGAATTATTATCCCTAACTTAGGAGGCTACATGCGATAACTAATTAATTATATTTTGAACTATTTTATGGCGAGAATAAATATGATTTTTGAAGGAATAGTGTACCTATTTCAAGAAAATCATGTTTATTCGCAGCCAAAAAGAGCCAAATATAGAATTACTTTAGTTATCACAGGCAGCCTCCTAAACTCAGTTTTGGATTAGAATTTAAAAATTCTAATCCAAAAACTGGTATACTCTTCTGCTTTGAAGAATTGGCTCCGCAAAACTTCGGGGCATTCGCGTGCTCATGTACTAAATGTACACCTAGCACGCTCACCCCTTGTTTTATGTTCCAATTCTTCAAATCATTTGAGTATAAAGCAATAAGGAAAAAAGCATTCTTGAAGCGGTTCTACGAATGCATTTTAACCTAATTTTTAGCTAATAATCTTATTTTTAATCTGAGAAATAAGATTATTAGCCATTTTTATTATTTTAACAATCAGGCGACGAACCGCTTCTAGCCTGATTGTTTACATTATTATTCCAATTTTGGATTAACTAAGTTAATCCGAAATTGGGGTTCCTAGGTATATTGCTTTACTTTTAAGAATTACTTTCTCCTTTTATCATAGATATGCTTACATACCTTATTAGTGGTTGACACGTGTTCACCACTCAAAATAAAATTCAATTATTAAGATCAAATCAGTATATATTAAGGTAAAATAAAAATAACTAAGAAAAGATTAAACCATTTCAATAAATACGTAATAGTATACGTAAATAATTCTAGATAATAACATTGGTAATGTATTAATAAAAATTATTAAACTATATACAACCACACTTTATGTATAATATCAAATTTTTTGATAAAATAAATAACTTTTAGTAAATTAGTCAAAAGGCTGTCTTAATGTTATTGCGGCTGATAAAGTCCCTTCATCTAAATAGTCCAATTCTCCACCTATCGGAATACCACTGGCTAGCCTTGATATTTTAATGGTAGAATCTTTGAAATATTCAGTAATGAAATAAGCAGTAGTTTGACCTTCTAAAGTCGAATTAGTGGCAATAATTACTTCATTAATGTTATTATCCTGACACCTAGCTAGTAATTCTGGTAGTCTTAGTGCTTTAGGATTGTGACCATTCGAAGTTGATAAATTATGTCCTAGTACATGGTAATGCCCATTAAAAATACCACTACGTTCTATTGCCCATAATTCTGTTACTGTTTCAACAATCGCTATGACAGCTCCGTTACGATCATCAGATGAACATACTCTACAAATATGATGAGAATCTATGTTACCACAGATATCACACTTAACAACATTACTATCTACACAACAAAGAACAGAAATTAGACTTTTTAACCTAATATCTTTTTCTTGTAAAAGATGCAGGACTATACGCCTTGCTGATCTTTGACCAAGACCAGGTAGTTTGGAGAAAAGATAAATCAACTGATCTATCTCATTTAGTTTATTCATAGTATACCTTCACTACTTTAAAAGTTGTTAAAACAACTTATTAAAATTAAGTAAACAACACATTTTTTCGCTTGCAATGACATATATGCATCCCAATCGTCATTGCGAGACCATGTAATGGGCAAAGCAATCCATTTTTGGTCACTTTCTGGATTGCTTCGTCGACCTAACTCGCTCCTCTCAATGACATCAGGGGCTAAAAACCGTCTATTAGCGAGGAGCTACTTTAGTAGCATTGATGTAATCCATATGACAAGCTTCATGGATGCTCACACACGTTCGCTCGCAATGACGTATGTACTTTCATACACTAACTAATTAGTTAGTGTTTTTTAACTCTTAATAACCACAGTTCCAGCAATTTTATCATGCAAAGCTTGACGTTGTTTAGAAAATAGTATAAACCAAATACCAACCGGCACTAATACATATCCACAAAATCTTTTAACTAATTGGCATTTACTAGGTTTTTCAAGGATTATTGCATCTACTATCTTCATATGCATAATAAGTTTTCCAGGTGTAGCCCCGCAATAAATCCAAAAACCAATAAAATATGCTGCAACTAAAGCAAAATTAATTATAACCATTAAAATTACCACTATAAAAACCCCACTAGCAGTTACATATTGGAGTAATTCCGGTTTTCTGCTACCCATTATCAATATGTCCGCTATACTAGCTCCCAAAAAAAATAAAGATAGTCTAGATAACATAAAGGTAGTGATCGGGGTCGTAAGCATTGACAACAAAAATAAATCTAGACAAGAAGCAAAAAGTCTGGGAATTAGTTTGGGGTATATAATTTGTTTATTCATTTTTTCTAGCTTAGATTTGTATAATTATTTTAAAATGCACAACTTAAGGCAGCTACCTTAAGTCATTATGCTAACTTTCAGGTCATTATAAATTCTCTTTTAAAATAAGTCTAATGTAATATGAGATCCACACTATTACCAAGCATGATATTTAAGAACTCACTTGAATGCGGAACTACATCAAGACGTGTAGCGATGTCGATATGTTTTTTAGGTGGCAGTTTGATATTTTTATGATGCATTATATAGGATTTTATTGTTAGATATTTTTTATCCAACAATCTCACTCTAATCAGTGGTATTGTTACATCATGGTCGGAGTTATTGGTTATCTGGTAGGAAACTTTAATTTGTCCCATTTTTTTATTTTGTTCAACATGGATGTTTCCTATAGTTAGGATATTATCGTTCTCTTTATACAAAGCTGGTATGTTAAACTTTTCATGAAATAACAATAATAACAAAAGAATAATTAAGCTAAACAATAATATAATTACAATATGTGAATATTGGGGGGTTTTTGGTGGTAATAAAGCTGGCAAATTAGTACCTTGGGTTAAAAATATTTTATTATTTTCATTAGTGCTAGCATTTTTTGCTGTATGATGATCTGATATAATTGGTGGTTGTTGCTTTTCATGCTCTGATTTTTGATACCAGATATGGTTGCATTGTGAACATTTGACCTTCCTACCGGTCATACCTATTTGTTCTTTCGACACTACAAAGTTAGTGTTACAACTTGGGCAGGAAATACTCATTTACATGCTCTAATTTATGTACTCAAACTATTTAAGTATATTAGGTTGACTTAAAAATAAAGTAAATTATGATTTTTTTTATAATTTAGCAAGAACGTTATGCAAAAACATATTAATACTATAGAAGAATTTTGGCAAATACGCGATAAATTAACCAAAGATTCAGAAAAAACTAATTATGCCAAACAAATATTAAAGGATATTATTGATGGTTTGAATCAAGGATTAGTCAGAGTTTGCGAAAAAGAAGGGGCTGATTGGCAAGTTAATCATTGGGTAAAAAAAGCAATTTTATTACATATGATAATAACTGATCCGCAAATTCATTCTGGAGATTGCATGAGATGGTATGATAAAATTGCCCCAAAATTTTCTACACATCATAATGACGAATTATTCCAAGCAGGTGGCTGTCGTATTGTTCCCGGGGCAATTATTAGAACTGGGGTATATTTAGCTAGAAACGTTGTTGTTATGCCTTCTTTTATTAATATAGGGGCATATATAGGAGAAGGAACAATGATTGATACCTGGGCTACTATAGGATCATGTGCCCAAATAGGCAAGAATTGTCATATTTCCGGTGGAACAGGTATTGGTGGTGTGTTAGAGCCAATTCAAAATAATCCGGTAATAATCGAAGATAATTGTTTTATAGGTGCAAGATCAGAAATAGCGGAGGGAGTTTTAGTAGAAGAAGGAAGCGTAATTAGTATGGGAGTATTTATTGGTGCTTCTACGAAGATAGTGGACAGAGAAAGTGGCAAGATAATTTATGGTAGAGTCCCAGCATACTCAGTTGTAGTACCTGGCAGCTTGCCTGCTGATTCAGGAAAACCAAGTTTATATTGTGCAGTAATAGTTAAGCAGGTGGATGCCGGAACTAGGAGTAAGGTATCGATAAATGATCTGTTAAGAGGGAATTAAATAATATGAATAATAACAAATTAAAGATTATAGTTGAGACAAAAACCCTAACTCATGCTTTGAGCTTTGCTAATTCAGTAGTAGAAAAACGTAATGTAGTTGCCGAACTTAGTCATATTAAATTATCATCGAAGGATGGTAAACTAGAGTTAATAACTACTAATATGGAAATATATTTAAGCCAGAAAATAGCTGCTCAAGTAATAAGTGAGGGAGAAATAACGGTATCTACTAAAACATTAAATGACATAGTAAAAAAGATAGCTGATAATGATATAGTACTCAGTGTGTCAAATGAAACAGATCAGCTTGAAATTTTAGGAAAGAATTGTGCTTTTAATCTGCTAACTTTACCTGCTGATCAATTCCCTGCATTAGATGATATTAATGTTGAAGCTATTTTTAAAATAGCTTGCCGTGATTTTGTTAAGATGATCGACGGTACTCTGTTTTCGGTGTCCCTTGATGAAACTCGCTATAATCTTAATGGCGTTTATTTTTACGTAAAAGATGAAGAATGTTGTATGGCTAGCACCGATGGACATAGATTATCAGTGTCAGTAGTAGAAATAGCCGATAAGGTTAGCGAATTTGGCGTTATTTTATCTAAAAAAACTCTCGAGGAAATTGTCAAAATATTAAAAGATACTAAAAATATTCAGTTAGAGGTAGAAATTTTTCTAAGTGTGAATAGGATTAAATTTGTTTGCAATGATATTATGATGGTATCAAAACTGATTGATGGAACTTTCCCGGATTACCAAGGTTTTATCCCAGTAGATAATAACTATAAGCTTACTATTAATACCAAATTGCTGGCTGATGTTATAGATAGAGTAGCAACAATAACTATAGATAAATTTCAAGCAATAAAATTAACTCTATCAAAAGATTTGCTTGAAATTACGGCTTCAGGGGAAGCAAGAGGGGCAGCTAAAGAAACTATACCACATTCACTAGATGAAAATAATTTATACATTTTTGATCATGAAGACACTTTGTCTATAGGTTTTAACCCTAAATATCTCACCGACGCACTCAATGCTGTGTTGAATGCTACTAAAGCAAATCAAGTTGAGTTATATTTTTTAAATGCATCATCGCCAATGTTATTGAAAACGCTTCAGAATCCTAAAGACGTTTTTGTGATTATGCCAGTTAAGGTTTGATCATAACAATAATATCGTGAGAGTTCACAGAAAAAAAGTTAAAGTAAAGACGTCTATTAGCGAGAAGGCTTAAGCCAAGAAGCAATCTACCTTCTGGCGTCATTGCGAGGAGGCATAAGCCGACGAAGCAATCCATTTCTACCCACTTTCCTGGATTGCTTCGTCGCTACTAAGGTAGCTCCTCGCAATGACTCTTGAAGTTCAGTTTCTTTTCCTTAAATTGAATTGCCTAAGTTTTTATTTACTAGGTTCTGGGAATGCATTCCTCCAATTAGTCAATCCATCTGGTTTATCTTCTAGAATAATGCCATCTTGTAATAAATCTTGACGAATTTGATCAGCTAATAGCCAATTCTTTTGTAATTTTGCTTGTTGTCGTTTGGCAATCAGCTGGAGAATTAGTTGATCATTCATTTCACAGTGGAACCACATACTCGCCGGTTTGGTCATTAGACCTATAAAATTGCTGCAAGAAAGTAAGTAAGATGCATATCGGTATTTATCATCTTCTTTGGTACTGGCAAAAACCAATTTGGCATAATCATTGATTATTTTAATGGCAAGAGGGGTGTTCAGATCATCAAATAAACTTGATAAAAATTCTTCTGAAATATTTTGCCCATCAAGCTTGTTAATGTCCAAATTTTCTATCGCTCTATACCAATAATTCATTGTTTTTTTCGCATCTTCTAAAGCCTTATCATTGTAATCTAATGGTTTTCGGTAATGGCTGCTCATTAGCAATAATCTAACCACGTCACCTGGAATTTTCTTGTCTATTAAATCTTTTACTGTAATAAAATTATTGAGCGACTTACTCATTTTTTCACCATTGCAGGTTAGAAACCCATTATGCACCCAATATTTAGCAAAGTGAGAATTCGGGAAAGCACAGGTACTTTGTGCTATTTCATTAGTATGATGAGGAAAAATTAAATCTGCTCCACCACCGTGAATATCAAAATTTTCTCCTAAATATTTATAGCTCATCGCTGAACATTCTATATGCCATCCTGGTCTACCTCTTCCCCAAGGACTATCAAAATTTGCCAATATTTCTTCATCTTTATTGGCTGGTTTCCATAATACAAAATCATGTGGTTGTTTTTTTGATGGATTATTTTCAATACGTACTCCTTCTAGCATTTCATCAAGATTACGATTTGATAATTTGGTATAATCTGGAGCCGTAGAAATATCAAAATAAACATGGTTATCTGCAATATAAGCATGGTTCAGGTCAAGTAATTTTTGAATAATCATCATCATATCATCAAGATGCATGGTAGCTTTTGGCTCTATATTGGGAGCCTGGCAACCTAGATATTGCATATTACAATGAAATTCTTCGGTGATTTTAACGGTTAAGTCAGAAATCGTTATTTTTAGTTCTTTAGCTCTATTTATTATTTTATCATCGATGTCGGTAATATTACGGACATATTTTACATGATTTTTTCCAAATATTTTACTTAGTACACGATATAAAATATCGTATACTACCACGGACCTAGCGTTACCAATATGGGGATGATCGTAGACAGTTGGACCGCAAACATACATTTTTACTAAATTACTATCTAGGGGTATAAAAACTTCTTTATTGTGAGTTAATGTATTATGTAATAATAATTTCATGTTCTTTATCGTTGTGTTAAACTTTAAGGAACCAAATTATATAATAGACTTCCCGCATAAGTCAATCTAGTTGGTGATTTTGTCGTCGAAACTTGCCTCCGTTCCTCACGTACGTTTATGTACGCTGCGGTACTCGGCTTCGTTTCTCCTAAAAATCCCTCAACTATTTTTGACTTATGCTAGGTAAGTCTAATATTTATTATTGTTTTATAGTTAATTTTTACGGATATCCGCTTAAAATGTCAATTCAAAGAAATTATTCTGAGAAACTAAAAAAACTACCTATTACTTTAATTATTCTTATTAGCATAATTTGTAGTATCGGTTTTGTTGTACTATATTCCGCTTCGGATAGTAATATTCAACCTTGGGCGTATAAGCAGATGATGATTTTTTTCCTGTTTATACCGATTGTGATTATTATTACGATTATTGATATAAAATATATATTTAAGTTTTCATATATATTTTATATTGCGGTTATTATCTTATTAGTTAGTGTTGAACTTTTTGGCTCTATTGCTATGGGAGCAAAGCGTTGGATAGATTTAGGAGTTATCCGCTTGCAACCTTCAGAACCAACAAAATTAGCCATAGTGTTAATGTTAGCTAGGTATTTTCATCAACTAAAAACTGAGGATTTTACCAGGTTTTATAAGATTTTATTGCCTATAATAGGAGTGATAATACCAGTTCTACTGATAATAAAAGAACCGGATTTAGGTACTGGAGTGATTACTGTCATTATTGCTAGTATTATTTTTTTTGCTGTTGGTTTTAGAGTAAGAAATTTTATGATAATTGGTATTATCGTTGTTACTTGCATACCAGTTATTTGGCAAGTGATGCATGATTATCAAAGAAAAAGAGTCATGGTTTTTTTGGATCCTGAGAAAGAGCCGCTTGGAGCTGGCTATAATATTATCCAATCAAAAATCGCTATTGGCTCTGGTGGATTATGGGGTAAGGGACTCACCAAAGGTAGTCAAAGCCATCTAAATTTTTTACCAGAGCATCAGACTGATTTTATCTTTGCTACTTTTGCTGAAGAATTTGGCTTTGCCGGTAGTTTGTTTCTGTTAATTCTTTATTCGGCAATTATAGTGATTTCATTGATGATTGCTACCAATTGTCGAACAATATTTAGTAAGCTGATGGTAATAGGCATAACCTCGATCCTATTTAGTCATGTATTTATAAATATAGCTATGGTGATGGGATTATTACCAGTGGTGGGTGTACCTTTACCATTTATATCTTATGGTGGTACAATGATGGTATCAATGCTTATTGGTTTTGGATTGGTAATGAATGCTCAAATACACCAGCATAGTAGTAATTTTTAATTTATTTTTTATAGAAAAATAAGAAAATACTGGACCCTAGTCAAAAGATTTGTTATAAGAAGTCTAGCCAAAGGCGAATGTTCCTCGGTAGCTCAGTGGTAGAGCAAACGGCTGTTAACCGTTCGGTCGCTGGTTCGAGTCCGGCCCGGGGAGCCATTTTAAATATAATTTAATTAAGTTGTAAATGACCAAAGAAGAGCTAATTAATTTTGAAGGGGTTGTCCTTGAGCTTTTACCTAATGCAACTTTTAGAGTGAAGCTAGAAAATGGTCATTTTATTATTGCACATACTTCTGGTAGGATGCGTAAAAATCGTATTAGGATACTTGTTGGAGATAAGATAACAGTGGAAATGACGCCTTACGACCTAACAAAAGGTCGTGTTATCCATCGTCATTAAGATTTTTCATATTTATGTCAAATGTAGAAGATACTTCTTTAAAACAGCATATAATTCTAGCTTCACAATCGCCGGCAAGGCTTGAATTGCTAGAAAGAATTAAAGTATTTCCTACACAAATTATTCCTGCTAATATCAATGAAACAGAATATTTACGAGAGTTACCAAATCAATTGGCAACAAGATTGGCACAGGAAAAGGCAAAAATTGTTGCCCAACAAATAACTGGTGAAGCTATAATTATAGCAGCTGATACTGTTGTAGCTCGTGGTAGGAAAATATTACCCAAAGCTTTAACAAGTGATGATATTAGATATTGTCTTAATATTTTATCTGGAAGACGTCATAGGGTTTATACAGGTGTTTGTATAATAAAAAAGACTTCTGAACAACTCCTAATACGACAAAAAATAGTGCAAACTATAGTCAAGTTTAAAAGACTGACTAATCAAGAAATAGAGTTTTACTGTAGCATAGATGAAGGAATCAATAAAGCAGGCGGTTGCATGATTCACGGCTATGCTGAAGCTTTTATTCCTAGCATATACGGATCTTACTCAAATATTATGGGGTTACCGCTATTGGAAACTATGCATATGCTTACTTCTTTGGGTTTTAAAAATAGTTCTATGTAAACCTTAATTAGTCGCTCCGTCAAAATTCTTACTCTTATACGTCATTGCGAGCCACCGTAGGTGGCGTGGCAATCCATTTCTAATCACTTTCCTAGATTGCATCAATGCTACTATCGTCGCTCCTCGCTAATAGACGCTTTTATGCTGTTATAATACTTATTTATTCAAATCACTTTCACAAAACAACCTAACCTCTGATGATTCACCAGTGTAGACTATATTCTGGTAATTAAGTTTGATCGCGGTAAATAAAGCAGCGTGATCATTTTCTACATTAACGATAATTTTTACGATTTGAGGAAATTCTTCGGTTAGTTTTTTAAACATATAATCAAGTACTAACATGCCGTAATATCTCGTACTACCAATTTTATTAGTTAAAATAATCGGATCATGAAATTCAGACAAAAACTCTCGTGCATCACTTAAGTTTTCCATGGTGTAAGTTATTGGGTCTGGCATTTTATAAATCTATGTTGTCTTATCTAGACCAATAAATCAATATCTACATCTAATTCTTTAGATATTTTTTTATATAAATCTATATTACCTTTACGTTTTTTATTTTCTATCTGCGACAAATACGCCTCACTTATACCTAGCTTTTTAGCAAACTTAGTAAGATTATGTTTCCTATATTCTCTAATTATTTTAATTTTTGACTCTTCTCCTAAAATTAATTTTTCTACAATATTAATAGGAAACATTTCTTGCGTTTCGCTCTTAACCTGTACATAAGAATTAATGTCTTCTAATTCCTCTAGTTTTTCTTTAATTTCTTCATAAGTTTCTATCGACAAAATTACGGCTTTCTTACCATGTGAATCTTCAATAAAACTGATATTATCTAAATTAACCATAGACATCCCCCCTACTCTGAATTTTAATTATAGCTAACCCGAATAAGTTTTAGATATCTTAGGCGTCTATTAGCGAAGAGGTCGTGAGACCGCATAGTACCCTACATTTTTTATTCTATAAGTATTACAACAGCATAAAAACGTCATTGCGAGGAAGACCGTAGGTCGACGAAGCAATCCATGTATGGACCTACCCGATAATGCATGTATGGACCTACCCGATAATGCAAGAAAAAAATAATATATAACAGGAAAAAAATCGAATGCAGTCATGTATCCGGCTTATAGTTAATAAATCACTTTAAATTTAC
Organism: Rickettsia endosymbiont of Pseudomimeciton antennatum; assembly: GCA_020881195.1. Lineage (GTDB taxonomy): Bacteria > Pseudomonadota > Alphaproteobacteria > Rickettsiales > Rickettsiaceae > Tisiphia. The sequence continues at coordinate 78,928 of JAJIYL010000032.1, forward strand.
CCTATAGCCCTGATGGAATTCGCTGGCTTACAAACTTATACTTATCATTTCGTCGACTTCTAAAGAGCCATTGGATTGTTC
>JAJIYL010000033.1 GCA_020881195.1 Rickettsia endosymbiont of Pseudomimeciton antennatum
ACCACCGCATATTTTTACAGTGTTCTCTAACTCTTCTAATGCTGTACTACTTGCATCTGATGTTTTCTCATGGTGATATGCTACTGCATGGGTAACATAATGTTTTGCTACTAACTTACTGGCTAAATTAGGGTCTTGCTCGGCAAGTTGTTGTAATGATTTTCTTTGTTGATCTTCAGACAATTTCTGGTCAGACAATTTCTGGTTACTAACATTATCATGCTTTGGGGTATGCTGTAGCCCTTGTGGCATCAACTCTGCTTGCTCAGCCGTTTTTTCTAATGTTTCTTCAGCTAATTTTTGCCTGTCATGATGATATTCTTTCTTTTCTTGTTGAATGGGTAAATCATTATTGACAGCATTAGCAGTAATCATCATATCTTGAGCAGTAGCCATACTTTGTGAGAGGTTGATCTCTTCCCCTTTATTCTTCTCCAAAGCTAACATCATTTCTCGATATTTACCCTGGGTTACTGGCAAACTATAGACTTGTCCTAAATGTTCTATATAACCTATCGCCTCATCTCCTTCACCATTAAATCTCACTGGCTTTGGACTACTGATCTCTGACAATTTACCTTGACTATCATAATGAGCGGTAAAATATACTGCTCGGTCTAGGGCAATATTTCGACCATTTTCATCTTTTACCGCTAATGACAAATGCATTGGACCAGTTTTACTTAGCAATTCTGTTGGAAAATCTATGGTTCGGTAGTTGCTGATTTGTTTAAGAGTGCCATCTGACAAAGAGACTAGAGCATTAATTTTATGAGTTGTCTCCTTGATAGTAGCTAACTCATCACCTGAATCATTCCTTATTATCTGGCTTCTGACATTACCTTGCCTATCACCATCTTGCCAGTTCATTGTATGAAATTGATCAGCAAAATTATGATGAACTTTCTTGTATCCTGCTATCTCTGTTTTTTCTAGTTCAGTTTTAACTTTGCTATTTGCAAATGCTTGATCAATTATTGCTCTATTATTGACATTTTTTAGATATTCAGCAAATTCCTGATCGTCATAGTTAGTTACGGTTAGATCATGATTCTGGGCTATATATTCTCTTAAAATATCACGCTGTTTTTTCAGAATTTCTTGCCTGATGGCTTTGGTGATCGGGTCTACTTCTTCTATAAAGAAGCCGCTACTAACTGAGTTGGTTAAAACAACTAAGTCTTGGGATTCTTCTATTTGTTCTGTAACCTCATTACTATTCTCTTCAAGAACATTAGTGGGTTGTGTGTTATCTTTCATAATCCTACTCTATTAATGACATGTGTATATAACTGTCATTGCGAGGAGCTACTTTAGTAGCGACTAAGCAATCCAGAAAAATTAAATTTGGATTACTTAGTCGGCTACGCTTTCTTGCAATGACGAAAGTAGTTTTACCTAATCGTCATTGCGAGAAGCCACTTTAGTAGCGACGAAGCAATCCAGAAAAATTAAATTTAGATTGCTTTGTCGGCTATGCCTTCCCGCAATTACAAAACTGCAGAAATAATAGAGTTTGACTATTTGAAGAAATTTGTGTATGATCATAGTTACACCTCAATAATGGTTGTAATTTAATAGCAATGCTATTGGATTAATTTCACTAGTAAGTACTTTGAGCCGCAAAACTTTTGAGTACTTACTAGTTCATCAGCAAATGTAACATTCAAGTTTTAGCCTATTAATAAGCTAAACGCTTGGGTAGTTACATTGGCTTTTATAGTTTGAGACTTATAGCTAACCCGGTTAGCATTATGCCGTCACCGTCATTGCGAGGAGGCGTAAGCCAACGAAGCAATCCAATGAATAGTGGATTGCCACGCTCACGTACGTTCGCTCGCAATGACGCCAAGGTTAAATACTAATCGGATAGCTAAACCAAAATATGTATTTTTGGTTAAAAAAATAGTCAGTAATTACTGACCTCTTTTTTTTGGTCTCATCCTATTTTAGGGAGTCTAATATAATCATTTCGAGGTGTCAAGAAAAATGTTCGATAATCGAACATTTTATTATTTAAATAGCTTTTTTGATATTAGAATGGCTCTTGTTTATAAAATACAAGAATTTTTAAAAAGAAAATTCAACGAATTAAACTTAAAAAGAAAGGAGTTCGCTAGAAACAGCGGTATTCCTTATTCTACTGTAATTAATATAACAAAAGGGCTTAGGCTAAATATTGATATAAGCAATATACTTAAAATTGCAAATTATTTCAAATGCTCTATGGATGAAGTTGTAGGGAGGAATAATTATGCACTATCTTATCGAAAAACACAGGTATTTTTCGACTTATCACCTAAGGATGTTAGTACCAACTTAAGGGAATTTATCAAAAGAAAATCAGAGCAGCAAAAATTTAACATATATGTATTATCTAAAAATATTGGGTATAATGAAGAAACTCTACATAAGTTTGTGAAAAATGATAGTAAGAGAAAAGCTTTAAGTGGTGCAGTCACCGTAGCCCTAGCAGATTATTTCCAAGTATCACTAGATGAAATGGTTGGTAGGATTAAACCCGCTACTTCTGATAATAATGAACCTTCTCAACAACAAACTAGCGAATAGTGGTCGTGGCAATCCAGAAAAGTGGTTAAAAATGGATTGCTTTGTCGTGCGGTTCCCGCACTTCTCGCAATGACGTCTGTGGTGCATATACGTCATTGCAAGACCATGTAATGGTCGAAGCAATCCAGGATAAAAATATATATTGACTTTAGGTGTGTATATAATTTAGAATTCGAGGTGGAATTACTGCAAAGTAATTCTGGAGTTTCAAAACCTCCACTCAGTAGCGGTATGCATTAACCGTAAAAATGATGCTCCTCGGTCTTTTATGGTCGGGGGGGATGGTAGTCGTATGTCCTTAAGTGTTTACATTTAAGTTTGACGGCTACCATAGCTGTCTACTGACGGTGTTTTGAACTCCCCGACCACCAATTTAGATTCACTTGCTTCTAAAAATCTTGTCTTTGGTGGTCAAAAACTTACCGTTTTTTGACATTCAGGGGAGATTATATGCATTTAAGTTGGGATTTGGACACAGCCATTTTCTCTATCTTTTTAACTTTTAACTTAGCAGTAGGTTTATTTTATAGTCAAAGCATAAAAAATATCAACGAATATGCTATAGGTAACCGCAATTTCTCCACCAGTACTATAACTGCTACAATTATTGCCACTTGTATAGGGGGTGGTCTCTTTTCTGAAGCAGTTACCGAATCTTACAAACAAGGTGTATATTATATCATTCCAGCAATTGGCGAACCTTTGGCTCTCGTAATCGTTGGTTACTTTTTAGCTCCACGTATGGCAGAGTTTTTGGGTAATCTTTCCATAGCTGAAGCCATGGGGACTCTTTATGGTAAAAAAGTTCAATTGCTTACAGCTATAGCAGGCATCTTTCTTTGTATAGGAATAGTTGCAGTGCAATTTAAAGTTTCAGCTACCATGTTGCAACTATTCTTTCATGTTTCCAGTTTTTATGCTGTTGTGGCAAGTGCTATTATAGTAATATTATATTCAGCTTTTGGCGGTATCAAGGCTGTTACTTTTACAGATATAATACAATTTCTTACTTTTGGTACTGTTGTTCCGATAATTACTTTGATAATTTGGGGAACTCTGCATGATCCTCACAAAGTTTTTGTAACAATCACAGAAAATCCTTTATTCGATTATAGGCAAGTATTTAATTTCAATGATTCTAAATTTATAGGTTCTTTTTTCCTGTTGTTATATTTTCTAATTCCAGCTTTTCAACCGGTTTTTTTTCAAAGATTGGCAATGGCTAAGAATATCATACAAGTTAAAAAGTCTTTTATAACAGCAGGTTTAATATCTCTTACGATATTAGTAATAATAATCTGGGTTGGAATATTATTACTGGCAGATAATCCTAATCTTGACCCCAAGAATTTATTAGCCCATATTATAGAGCATCACAGCTATCGAGGATTAAGAGGATTTACTGCTATAGGTATTATGGCGATAATTATGTCTACGGCAGACTCATACATTAACTCTTCAGCTATATTATTCACTAATGATATTTTAAAATTATTGGATTTTGATGTTATAAAAAAGGTTCGTAATAATCTTAGTGATCTCATTATATTACGTGTTTTCGCTATTTTTGTTGGTATTTTTGCTGTTTTTCTAGGTTTCGAAGCAAGTAGCATACTTGATTTGATGTTAGTAATATTAGGTTTTTACATGCCTACAGTTTCGGTGCCTTTTCTTTTAGCAATTCTAGGCTTTCGTACTAGTAGTAAAGCAGTATTAATGGGAATGTTTGCTGGGTTTACTATAGCAGTTAGTTTTAAAGTCTTAAATGTACAAATGAAAGCTGTCGTACCAGCTATGGCAGCTAATTTGTTAACTTTGATGTTTAGCCATTACTTTTTTAAACAACCCGGTGGTTGGATTGGTGTAAAAGACCCTAGTCCTATAATTGCTCTCAGACTTGAACGTAAAAGAAAATTCAAGAAAATTATTCGTTCAATCAAACAATTCAGTCTGATAAATTTTTGTAAAGGTAATCTACCAAAAAATGAAATTACTTTTTCTCTATTTGGCTTCTTTGTAATAATTTCCACTTATTCATCATTATTCACTATCCCAGAATATTATACCACAAAATATGCTAATATTTATCACTTCATCTACCACTCAGTATTACTAATATCTACCTGGTTTATAGCTTATCCAATATTGCCTTATAGACTTAAAAGTGAGAGGTTTATAGCAGTAATTTGGAATTTAGGTGTGCTATATCTGTTGATTTGTGTTGGAAGTATGCTGGTCATTATTAGCGAATTTCATCAACTACAATGTATGATATTCATTATTAATTTATTAGTTACTGGTATTTTACTCAGATGGCAGATAGCTTTATTTATAGCGATTTTTGGTACATTTGCATCATTTCAATTCTTTAAATGTTATATAGGCGAAGACTATTTAACTAGTAATTTCGGTGATATACAGCTCCAGATAATTTACCTTTTGTTGCTATTCAGTAGTGCATTAATAGCGTTTCTAAAACCAAAACAAAAACATGAAGAATTATCTGAAATCATGAAGAATGTATGGGAAACAAAATCAAGAAAACTAACGCATGATTTGATCAAAGCAATACAACATCAAGAAGAGTTTTTTAACAATATAGAATATCAAGAACAACAGCAACTTCATATCTTGCAACTCCAACTTAAAACATTATGTACAAAACTACAAAAAACGGCTAATAAAGACCAAATTTCTCGGATTACTGAAGAATTATATGAAGTAGCACAACGAATAGAGGCGTGGGCTTTATATCTTTCAACCATTACTCATAGAGTAAGACATAAAGTGCATATTAATCTTACTAAAGCAATTAACATTAAGGACTTAATAAAAGAAGTAGTAGATGAATGCAAAAAATTATTCTATCAACCATTACAATTTATTATCCAAGATGAAACGAAATATCCTAGCATAACATGCGACCCAGAGAAACTGAAGGAAGTAATAAAAAGTCTGTTGATTCATGCTATCAACAGTAATGTCTATAGTAATATAGTGAGTATTTTTCTAGATGATGATGTTTTAGATTTTAATGTCAATATATTGGAAGGAACTAAAGAGTTAACTGAAGAAATAAGGTCAATTGAAGCAGTAAGACTAACAATAAAAAATCAAGGGGATAAACTTACTGAACAACAACTTCAATTAATTCTTACTCCAACCTTTAAGCAAACTAATGAACTAACCTTTTTTGAGTGTTTTAACGTCATAAATGCTCACTATGGAAATTTTAAGATCGGTAATAACCAGGATAAAGGTATAAATTATAACTTCACTATTCCTGTTAATATTCAGGAAATTCGACCTAAAATAAAGGATTTGCCTGATATAAAGATTGATAATTTGAAAAAGATTGTAGAAATATTTTTACAGGCACAAAAACACGACAGGTTAAATATGGCACAAAAACTTTTTCAACTAGGTTTTGACTTTGATATTATTGAACAAGTTACCTCAATTAAAAAGGAAGAAATTACCAATATTAAAAATTAAAATTACTTGAAAACGGTTAGGTTATGATAAAACGGTTATGATGTTTAGTATTACCCAACATATTTTAAGAATAGCTTATGTATCTAGGAAGATTCAGAGTAAACATTCCATAAGGAGTCTTTAATGACTTATAAAAAAAAAACCATCATGTTATGTTCGTTATATAAGTTTTATAGTGAGCATCTACAAAAATCTTTGATGAAAAAATTCTTGAATAGAATTATAGCACATAGTAAAAGGCATAATTCTATAATAGATATTTCTGTTATAACACAGGCATTAAAATACGTTATCAAACACCAAGCAGATCAGAAACGACACTCTGGCGAATCATATTACCATCATCCAATACAAGTTGCATTAATAGCAGCCAAACTTTCCTGTAAAACTGAAATAATAGCAGCATCATTATTGCACGATATTGTAGAGGATACAGATATCATTATTACTCAGATAAGGTTTTTATTTGGTACAAGGATAGCAGCATTAGTTAACACACTTACAAAACTTGACGATACTCCAACAAAAAAAGTAAAAATTTCAGGAAAACATGCCTTGCAAAAATTACACCAATCGGAAGATTTAGATGCGTGGTATATCAAACTTGCTGACAGATTACATAACATGCAAACCCTTAATTATATTAAATCAAGAGAAAAACAAAAAAGAATAGCCTTGGATACTTTAAACAACTTTATACCGTTAGCAAAACTAGCTCGGGTAAAATGGATAGAAAAAAAACTACACACATTAGCTAACAAAATATTAAAGGAAAGTTAGGTAATTGACTCTTCCATACTTGTTGATATGTTTCTTATAACCATAAGCTTGCTATTATATCACTATCCCTGTTAATATTAAGGAAATTCGACCTAAAGTAATGGATTTACCTGATATAAGGATTGAGAATTTGAAAAAGATTGTGGAAATATTTTTACAGGAGCAAAAGGACGATAGATTAAATTAATTAAAAAGGAAAAAATTACAAAAATCTAAAGAAATATTAAGATAATTTTTATTATTATTCAGGTTTTTGTATTTATTAGAGATAGTGCTAAACCATAGACAAACTACCACTCAGTTTCTTGTCATGGTTCTCTAGAGCCTTTGATTTTGTAAATTCATTGTTAACTTAGTAATGGGAAAATTACCAGCAAGTTTGACATAGCAAGTCAAATCAGGTAAACTCATGATTTCAGATGGCATTACTAACAGTCTTTTGCGTTCAACATTGTTTATATTTACACCATCACGCGTAGTATTAGAGCCATAGGATAAGCTTTCCTGGATTTCAAGAGTCTCTTGCTCGCCAAGCATAAGTGCAGACTTATGGGCAGTTTGCTGATCGCCAACACGAAAAATGAATTTACTATTGAATAAGTCGAGCATAGAGCTACTTCCTGCAGAGCCGTATATTTCTTCCAATTGATAAATATTCTGCAAACCTGCAACAAAACAACCGCCATATTTTCTACTTTCAGCTAGGGCAGTTGGTAGAGATGGTATTTTTTGCAATGCTGGTAGCTCGTCAATAATAAACCACATATTATTATTGGTATTATTTGTGTCTCTATCCATAAGAGCCTTGATAGCAATGCTAATCCAAGCGGAGATTAGAGGACGCAATGTCACTCTTTGATTTGGTGATGACGTAATAAAAAGCCAGCCAGTATCGAGCGGATCAGCAAACCATTGGCTGATACTGAAGTTACCGTGGGATTTTAAATGTTTTAAGGCAGCGATATTTTTACCAATAGTTGCCTGAATGCCGGCAGAGGTTTCTGGTGCACTATTGCTAATAATACCGGCAACTGCGGTATCTTTAAAAATCTTGGCAAATTGCCTATTATCTGAATAAATAATCATATTAACTAATTTTTTGATATCTTTGCTATTTTGATATAGTTGCAAGCCTTCAGATAATACTAGCTCAGCATTTTTAGCAAAAAAATCATCTACTCTAGGGTTATAGTTACTAAAACTGCTTGCTACATCGTCAAAATCAGAGACTTCATAGCAATCGTTCCAGGGAAGCCAGTGTTGAGTATTTTCCTCAAATGGATTAAGTAGTTTATCTATTTTGGGATTAAAGAATCTCTCCATAAAAGTGCCGGTTAAATCAACAATAATAGCACGATCTTTTTGTCTTCTAATCTGAGGTAACAACTCATTTAACATGTTAGTTTTACCGGTACCAGTAGTACCAGTTAGTAACATGTGCTGCCTTTCACTATTTTTGACTAGTGGCAGACCAGCAAACTTAATATTTGAAGCTTTTTTAGCTTTCTTAAGCATCTTAGCAAGTACTTTTACTGTAACAAAATCCATACCTCTAATTTTATTTGCCCCTATTGATTCTTTTCCTTGGCAGTAGCAAAATATTACTGCAGCTAGCATTCCTAAAATAAAAACTACTAGTCCTTCTAGTAAAGCTGTATGTAATAAAAATTGTCCAAACTTATAAATCCTTGTTCCATGATTTGTTACATACCAAAATTTATAGATAAATTCTTCGGCATTACGATATATCCAAGTGTGTTGTTCAAGATAATAAAACTTGATCCCTATTTGTCTAATAGGATAAAAATGCTCACCTATAGCGAGTTTTAATTGAACATAACGCTCAATGATGAAATAATAAAAACTAACGAAATATAATTTCTGACATATTCGCCATATTAACCATAGTAAGGATAGTAACAATCCAAACACAAAAACATTGATACTGCCCTGACCAAACATCCTGAATTGATGAGCTACAACCTGCGACCCACGAGTGAAACTATTCTGACTTTGTTGGTTCATGGTGTTGTATCTTTATTTTTGTCACCTTCCTCATCACTAAAATCCTTGAACAATTCAGCCTCCAGCTCTTCAATGGTTGGTAAGGCTGTTTTAATATTTTCTGGCAAGCTTTCAGTCAACTTATATTCAGCAAGACCAATCGGCTTAGTCATGTCCCGCAGTGCATATTCAGCCTTGATTTGTTCTCCTTTATCTTTACAAAGAATTAAGCCTATAGATGGATTATCAGTTGAATGTTTTAATTGATCATCAATAGCTGATAAATAGAAATTCAATTGTCCTACATCACGAGGAGAAAATTTACCTGCCTTGAGTTCAATAATGATAAAGGATCTGAGTTGTAAATGATAGAACAACAAATCAACATAATAGTCTTCATTTCCTATTGATAATTTATATTGTCGTCCTACAAAAGCAAAGCCACTACCTAGTTCAAGAAGAAATTTCTCTATATGTTTTATTAGCGTATTCTCAATTTCTTTTTTTAAGGCTGTATCACTGATACTTAAAAAGTCGAAAAGGTAAGGGTCTTTTAATGTTTGGTGTACTAGATCAGACTGAGGTGATGGTAATTTATCACTAAAGTTAGTAATTGCTTTACCTTCTCGCTGATATAGCATAGTTTCTATATGATGTACTAAAATATTTCTAGACCAGCCATGTTCTAAAACTTTATAAATATAAAAAATACGAGCTTGTTTATCTTTCACTTTATCAATCAATATTACTAAATGGAACCATGGTAATTGTGCAGCAACTTGCTGCACAAATGTAAGGTCAGGATATTCTTTAGCAAATTGTCGCATATATTTAAGATTCCGAGTGCTAAATCCTTTCATTTCAGGAAAAGCAGATATTAAATCACGGCTAAGTTTGTCAATTATTTTAGCACCCCAGGCATGTTGCTCTTGACGAGTCAAAATTTCACTACCAATATGGTGATATAGAATGATCAGCTCTTTATTAACAGATCGTGCTGCTTGATAACGACTTGTAGCTACACGTGTTTTCAACTGCTCTAAAAACTCTTTATATTCTGTGCTGATAATATTTTGATCCATGGCACTTCTATTAATTTATTGATTCCTATTACTATAGCTAATTTTATTATATTCTTCTAGTCAAACATCATAAATTGATGAGCTACAACTTGCGACCCACGAGTGAAACTATTCTGACTTTGTTGGTTCATGTATATCCACCTTTAGTATCTAATAAAACAGTGTCTTTATCGTAATGTTTTTTAGTTTGCAACACTATTTCTTGTATTCTCTTTTCAAAGATGTCAATAGGTGGTAACTCAGTCCAATATTCTGCCACATGAATGCCACTTGTCGATACATCTAAAAGCTCTATCTGTGTTTTTGATTTTTCCGAACAAAGAATAATACCTATGGGGGCATTTTCTCCTGTAAAACATTCATATTTCTTAAGCCAATTTAGGTACAGTTCCATCTGTCCTTTATATTCCGCTTTGAATCTTCCTGATTTGAGTTCAACGGCAACCAGCCTCCTAGTTTTCCTATTATAAAATAACAAATCTAGGTAAAAATGCTCATTATCTATTGTCATACGTTTTTGACGTGCTACAAATGAAAATCTGCTATCTAGTTCAAGGATAAATTGTTCTATTTTTTGCAAAATTGCTTGTTCTAAATCATTTTCATAATGCTCTTCAGGTAAATTAAGAAACTCCAATATATATGTATCCTTTAGTATCATGTCCGGTGATAATTCTTGGTTTAATTTTAATAATAATAAATTTTGTTGACTTTGTAATACGAGCTTTTTACTGAATTCACTTCTTTCATATAATAGTTTGTGAATATTACTACGCAACTGACGTACACTCCAATTATCGTGAATCGCCATATAAGTATAAAAGGTTCTTTGGGACATATTTTTAAGTGGTAATAATTCTAATATATGGCTCCAACTCAATTGTTGCGACAGCGTCGCAACAATTTGTTGTTCAGTAAAAGATTCATAGAACTTAATCATCCTAGTTAAGGCTGTGTAAGTAAATCCACGACCATACTCAGCTGAGAGCTGTATAGCTAAAGATTTTATAATTTCTTGACCATATTCAGCTCTTTCATTTTTTAAAACTTCTTTATTGATCTTCTGACCTATATACCAATATAACATTGTCATTTCAGAGTTTATAACCTGGGCTACTATGTATCTTGTCTTATCAATCAGACATTTTATATTTTGAATAAGTGTATCAGCAGTTATATCGTTATTACGCACACTTTAACTCCGTTACTGTTACTCTTATGTTGATTTATTATACCTTGCATTTACTCATAAATGTCATAGGAACTTCTACATTGAAAAATGTAGTACCCATTTGATTTGGCGTAGCAAATATAAAATGTCCCATATATTGAGTTTTTGTTGCTTGGTAAATGAATAAAATTCAATAAATACAGTGGTAGAACAACAAATTATCATTTTTGTAATGACTTAGCTTTATTAAAAATTTCTGCAGCTTCTTGCAATTTCCCCAATTTTTGTAGTGCTTTGGCTTTTTCATTATAGCTTTCATAAAAATTAGGTTGATATTTAATGGCTAAATCATAATTTTCTATGGCTTCATGGTATTTTTCCAACGCTGCTAGAGAGCGTCCTTTTTTGAGATACACTTCTGCTACATTAGGTTTGTATTTTATAACAAGGTTATAATTTGCTATAGCTTCCTGATATTTTCCTAACTTTTCACAAGCCATTCCTTTATTATAGTATGATGGTACAAAATCAGACTGATATTTAATTGCTAAATCATAGTTTTCTATTGCTTCATGATATTTCTCTAACTGCACTAAAGAAAGTCCCTTGTTATTGTACGGTTCTGCATAATCAGGTTTGTATTTAATAGCTAAATCACAATTTTCTATGGCTTTTTGATATTTCTCTAACTTTAATAAAGAAAATCCTTTGTTATTATAGCTTTCAGCATAATCAGGTTGATATTTAATGGCTAAATCATAATTTTCTATGGCTTCCTGATATTTTCCTAACCTTTCCAAGGCTACTCCTTTACCAAAATAAGCATCTGCATCATCAGGTTGGTATTTAATTGCTAAATTATAATTTTCTACAGCTTTCTGGTATTTTCCTAACTTTTCAAAAGCAACTCCTTTGTTATAATACGCTTCTGCATTATCAGCTTTGTATTTAATTGCCAAATCATAATTTTCTATAGCCTCCTGATATTTCCCTAATTCTATTAAAGAAAATCCTTTGTTGTGATATGCTTCTGTATGATTAGGTTTATATTTGATTGCTAGATTACAATTTTTTATAGCTTCTGGATACCTTCCTAACTTAGTAAGAGAAAACCCTTTGTTATTATAGCTTTCAGCATAATCAGGTTTATATTGAATGGCTAAATCAAAATTTTCTATGGCTTCCTGATATTTGCCTAACTTTATAAAAGATACCCCTTTGTTATAATATGGTAGTACAAAATTAGGTTTATACTTCATGGCTAAATCATAATTTTCTATGGCTTCCTGATATTTGCCTAACTGTGCTAAAGAGAACCCTTTGTCATTATACGCTTCTGCATAATCAGGTTGATATTTAATGGCTAAATCAAAATTTTCTATGGTTTCATAGTATTTTCCTAATTTTTCAAAAGCTGCTCCTTTGTTATAATAGCTTTCAGCAGAATGCAGTTGAGAGTTACTAGTTAAATTATTATCATCTTTAATACCTTCTTGCCATACCCCATGTTTGTTGTTAATCTCTTTATTTAAAGATTTCTCTGTGTTGGCAATAGCTGTATTGAATAATAGCAATGATAGAATAGTTATAACTAACTTTATTGTGGTTTTCATAAATATCCCCTTATTATTTACTGTATTGTAAGTATTATTTATTATCTTTTTTATTGTTAAATGGAAATTTTATATTTCTTTTTTGGATAGCCTTCTGACTGATGCCCATATTATCTGGTATTTGCTCCTATTTGCTCCACAGTTCTAGCAATTGTTGAATCATTAGTTTGCTTAAATTGATCCTGTAATTTATTACGATTATCATCGATATCAGAAGTCATAGTTCCAAGATTTACAACTTTTGCTCTTTCTTCAGCTGATAATTGATTATCTAATATTTCATCTACATTTTGATTATACAAATTTTTACCTTTATTTAAATCAGATTTTACTGATTCAACTAATGGTTTTGTTGCACCTAAACTATCTGTAACGATAGCATTGTCCTGCATAGTTTGGCTTGATGCTATATAACGGTTTTTTAGGTCTTCATGCGTGGTCATTGGTATATTTGTGATAGTGGAATCAATGGTTTGCAACTTCTTAACTTGAGCTTGACTATCGCTCCAATTACTTTTTGGAAATGGATTATCTATACCCACTATTTCTTGTGCTATTTGCCTGGCTTCTTGGCTGTGAGTACTTGCCCATCTAGCGGCTTGCTCTTTGCTAGTAATTCCTGGCATATTTTTAGCTATAATTGCTTGTAACACTGGCTCATTCATATTACGATCGATAGTCGCAGAGTTGCTATCAACATAGTTTCTTTGATTGGTTAATTGTTGCATTGTTTGTGATGTTCTCGTTATTTCTTGACCTACTGATTGTTGCTCATTCCACGTACTGTTTAAATCTTTACCGAGTGATTTTACTTCATCACTAGCATTACTGATACGGTTATCCTTTTGGGCTGATTTTACTTTTTCTAATGCATCATTATAAGCTTTTTGTTGAGTTGCTGATGTGTCATGACTATTAGATTTACTATTATTGGCACTTGCTCCTGTACTTGCATTAAAAATTCCTGTGTTTAACCCTACGCTTGCACTTGAATTGGTAGTAGTTTCTTTTCTCTCACCACTATTGTAATTATCATTAATAGTATCTCCCCATAAAATAGATTCTTTAAGTGCTTGATTTTCATTAACTGACAAACCTTCAATCATAGAATTGCTTTGAGCCCATTTCAAAGAAAAATTAGTTAGTTGTCGTTCTTCTTGTGAAGCAAGTTCACTTGACCTATTAGTTAGTGTTCCCATCTTACTCTGAGCAGTCATAAACTGACCTTGTAAACTATCTGACCAAACCTGCGAATAACGGAAATTGGTAATTAAAGAATCAACTGACTCAGTAATAAATTGTCTACCGATATCAGTATTGGTAACTCTCATCCCTCCATCATCTATAATACCGCTACCCATTTGCAAATATGGGGCAAGGTTTTGCTGGGCGATGGTGCGGTTACCGATGTTATAGTTATCCATAGAAATATTATTATCAGCAATATTTGCTCCTATACCACTTGCCACTGATACTGGTGAAAATTGGCTAGCAAGTGTTGTACTATAATCTGCACAACCCTTTAATACTACCCACGACAATCTTGGCACGAGAGCCGTTAATATTTGGAAAGTAGAGTAAGTGTGCAGTAACATTTCAGAAAAACTACCTTGAGATAGTATATTTAAACCCACTTCACCAAAAGCATTAGACATCCCCGCTAAACTAATCATCCCTAAACAATGAATGATGGTAAAAAATACTGACCAGCTGGCAACCCAGATTATTAGTAACAACCAGGTTTTCAGGGTATTAAAGCCACCAGGGAGCATGCTCATCGGAAATACTAGGAAGATCATACAAATGATCACGGCAAAAGATACAGATTGTAATATTGGCATGATACTTGCCGCCATTTCTCCTGCTACTAAATAAGAGAATGATTGTTGGAATAGACCTCTAGTGGCGTTCATTGATACTAATTGTGGATATATCCTACTAAGAGAAAACTTTTCTCGCCAGTCATCATAGGACTCACGATTAGCATTTAGTAACATTGCTTGTTTCATCCATTGGTGAATATCTGTTTGTTCTTTTTTAAGATATTTTAATGTATCAGAAGTCATCACTTTTAGTCGGTAGTTTAAAGCTTCTTGCCGATCAGATTGTACGCCAATAGCGGAAGCAAATTTAGTCAGTAATCCATCATGTAATTCCTTATTAATTGCTGTCTTAATTAATGGTGTTGCTTGTTTACATGTTTTGAATGAAATAGCAGAATTACTAGGGTCACGATAATAAATACCAAAATTATTAGGCATATTTTGTTCTATAAAGCCAATTATATCATTAGTTTTTTGTGCTTCTCCTTTTTTACCTAAAATATTACCAATAATATAAGGCTTCATAAAACATTGCCTTAAGAATTCTTTACTATTAGTTAAAGTTATTGGATCTTGTATTTGGATATCTTTAATTTTACCAACTGCTTTTGCTCCAAACATAATACCAGTTTTCCTGTTAGATAAGCCGTCATCAGGCGGTAATAGATGTTTTTCTAACATTTCTGATAAAGAATAACTAATTCTGGAGGAAATGGATGAGAAAAATGCAATGCCTATCGGAATATTGTCAACTTTCATAGGTGCATTCATTGAAACTTCGTCTTTCAGCCAAATAGTTGCTTTTGGTGTGAACAAAAAAATAAAGATAAAAAATGATGGAAAAAACCATTCCATGGCAAAAATACCAATATTTCCCTTGAAAATAGCACGGGTACCAGCCCAAATACCTCCTAAGGTCAAGGCAAACTTACCTACTGGTGTGAAATATTCGCTATCAGAAGCAAATACTCTTCCTATGCCATCAAAGATTCGCCATAAGATATCACCGCCACCAAAAGTATGTATTACGTAATCCATAATTTCTTATCTCTTTGTTATTTCCTATCTTTTTATATCTCCTAACTCCTTTCCTTAGCCATTATATGCTGTTCTATCAGTCTAGCTCTTCTATCTATTTGGTCAGCATTAGTCAGCATAGTACTCCATTTCCCAGTAGCAAAAAGTTGTACGCGATCCAAAGCTTTTAAATATTCAACTAAATGTTGGTCAGATACTTGCTTAGCTTTTAGTAAAGTTACTGCTTTCCTCACTTCAGAAATGACTTCTTTTAAATGTTGTAGTAATGTATAACTAGCAATTAACTCTGACGAGCTGTCTAAAATAGTAACGCCTGAGATAGTTTCCAATGTAATATAGTCATAGATTGGAAATGTTTCACCTATCGAGGACAAGAACATTATATCTATGTTGTTAAACTCACTATTACTTGCTAATTTGCTTTTTAGATCATCCAGCTTAGTTTTTGCTTTACCTTGGTAAGATTGCTCTGGCGTTATGCTAATATTTCGTTGCAAAGTCGGATTTAAGCAATTACTATTATCACAAGTATAAATTGATGCTGATTCCCCACCTTTGAGATGTGTGCTCCAGCTCTTTTCATCTTTTGCTAAAGAATCAAAAAAATAAACATTTTTATTTTTAACAATGATAGTACCAGTCATCGACATAATTGAACTACGCATATCTAGCGGAATGCCAGCTTTTTCTGCCGCTTTGATAAAAATATTATAATCCTCTAACATTAACTCAGGGTCTTTATTTTGAGCCTGTTGTAAGGCTTGTTTCTGCTCTAAATCATTACGGCATCTCTTACCAGCAGCAAAATAATCCATACCAGATTGTGCTTGCATATCTTTACAAACTGTTTCTCGCATAGCTGAATCTTTTGGCAAAACTGAAGCAAAAATCGCTTTCGTTATTTCACAATCACCTTTAGCAAATTGGTTCATTTCCATAGCAAGATTACGAAAATCTTTTAAGGAATTCTCTATTTGTGGAGCATATGTTTTCAGACCCAATGAAAATATATAAGCTTTAGATTGTACACCAATATTTTTCATCAACTGTACCAGCTCATCACCTGAAATAATAGAGAAGCTACCAAGATAGGCATCTATGCCATTACAGCTCATAGTCAAAGATGGTGCAGTCATTGAAATGGGATTAAAGGATGTTTTACTAGTTCGCATTGATAATCCTCCCGCAGCATAATAACCAGCCGCTTGGTTTTGGTAAGAACCTGGCTTAGTAACATTAGTACTCATCCCTTGAAACACATCCCCGATATTCCACGCCAAAGCAATAGGTACATTAATCAACCACATTATGACTATTATACTAAAATAATAATTAGCACTAATACCTAAACTGATATTTTTTACCATTATTTTCATTTTTTTCTAAATTTTGATAATGCATGTCAATTGCTATAATATTTTCTATTATTTTATCCTCAGAAATCAAACTTCTGGCAATTGGATATATCCTCTTGCCATTATTAGAAACTAAGTATAATACCGGTATAACATTTTCAGGATTTAAAGCTTGTAATAATCCTGTATCTGCCGTAGTCTTAATATTTTGAAAATTCGTACCATTGTTAGAGACTAACAATAACTGAAAACCATATTTATTGGCAAATTGATGAACAATAGGAACAAAAGCATGACAATAAGGACAGTTGTTATTTACCTGTAGAATCAGCCCCCAACTCTTTGCTAAACTCTGTAACTTTTGACCATTATTTTGCTCAAGTAATTCTTGATATAATCTTTTATGTAAGCTGTTAACTGGTTCGTTAGCATTAGTTAAACTAGGATCAATTAAAGTAGCTAATTGCCACATAGCAGCAAATTTTTGTGACTTCTCCATTATTTGTTTTTGCAATCTTTGAGCCTTGATTACATTCTCTAAAGTTGGATTATCAAGTGCTATACGTTGAGACCTGTTAAATTGCTGCTTTAGAGCTTCTATTCTTTGATCATGAGGTTCTTGTTTGACTTCCGATGATAATTTTGACCTAAAATGTGATGGTGATTCTTGCATTTTCTCCTCATTATACCATAAAAACCCTTGTGGTTTGTTTAACCAATATTTACTGTTATTTTCTTTTTGTATCAACATTGTCTTTTCTATCATTGTGGTATCAGCCAATAATTCTGTCTGCCAATAATTGCTCAAAATTAAAGTAACTATTATCTTTATTAAATAGTAATTTATTTTTGTGAACCGATTCATTGCTGTACACATAATTACCCACTTTAACCCCTCAATATGATAGGTTAGAGTTATGATTCTTACCATTAGCAGGTATTTGCTTTTGCATTACTGGCATTTGATTATTTAGCTGTTGTGGAAAACTTTTACCCATCTTATTTTTAGCATCGAGCAGTAAATCAGCAAATAATTCTTCCAGATTAAATTTTGAAAAATCTATTTTTTGTAATTCATCTACGGTAAATCCACGACAATTGCTACTTTCAGCTGAACCAAAACTAATGCCAAGTTGTGTTCTCCCTTGCTCTTGGAAAACCCGTGCAAGCTTGGAGTTAAAACAACAATAAGTCGACTTCTTAGTTAAACATTGCTTAAATATTGGGTCTCGCTCGCTGCAGTAAGTGCCGATAAAATGGCATTGTCCTTTCTCTCTTTTTAAGGCAAGAGCTTTCTCGACAGCTTTGCATCGACCTAATCCCAAATATTTTCCCCAACCTTTCATAGAAGAACAACAATTAAGGAAATTAACAATATTCTTCCGACAACCATTTGTTTCTCCTTTAAATACATAAATTGGATTACCTTGCATATCTTTCTTCATTTCGTTCAACATGGCTAAATAACCAACATTTGATATGTCATTATTTTGCTCAATAGTAGGTGTATGACAATCTCCACCAAGACAAAACATAGTTGCACCTTTTAAAGAAGAGCTTATCTCTCTCTTTTCTCCAAAACATGTATAATTCCTCTGCCATAACAAGCAAATATTACCACTATTTTTTAAGCAATTACTATTTTCTAACTGACAACCTTGATTTTTTAAATGATTACAACCATCAATTGGTTCACTAGAACATTGATAGGTAATTTGCTCTTTCCAACATGGTCGCATCACTATGTATTTATCAAAAAAAACTTTATTACCACTTTCAAGGCAGATACGATTTATTTCATGACATTCATTCTCTTCTGCTAATTTTTCTGATCCTTCAGTGATGACTTGCCAATATTCCCCCTTTTCTTTAAATTCTTTTATTTTTTCTCGATACTTATAATTAAGTGTCGTAGCAGCAGGGGTGGTTATACAATTAAACCGCTTGGATACCTTATCAGTATAGCCAACTTTTATCTCACCAATATTTTCGAGTAAGATATGTTGCCGGGCTGCGATCATCGCTCTTAATTGTTGTTGTACATTACTATCTTCTTCACGTATTCTCCGATATTGTGCTCTCCACCAATTATCTTTATCATAGTAATGTTCTTTAGTTTTTAATTCAGTCCAACTATTATCAACATCATTTTTACTTATTTCCATACTACGATCTTGCCATTGTCCCCAACCTTCAAATAACTCACTCCCTACAATCAACTGTTTGACGATATCTACCTCAAAATTAACACCTTCGCTGCAACTCTTACTAATCTTAGTTTTGCTAATTGTTTCATTGGAACTAAAGCTACTTCCTTCAGTATGTCTCAACGGATCAGCTTCAATCTTTTGTGCATTAATTAATAAAGGATTGTTACTATTCAAATCGTATTCTTGCATGGCATTAATTTTCTTCATCTCCATCTGCTGCAATAACTTACCTTCTTCACTATTATTTATAGTATGCCCACCTCTATTGGTTAAATCATGATCTCTCATGTCAGTTAAATCTGAAACATTAGAATCTTTATCAAATATTACTTTATTACCAACTTGATCAGGATTGGCTAATTTTACACTGTTGCGATAAGTTTCTGCTTGGTTGTAACTATCCTGCATTGCTATAGCATTAATAGTACCTATAGCTAAAACAAAAACTAAGATAGTGTAAATTCTTCTCACATTTTCTCCTGTTCCATGATTTCTATAGCTTTCAGTAAAGGTATATGACCTGTCAATTTTTTAATCAATCCTTGACCATCATCAACTATTATTACTGGTACTGATATCACTTGATATTGCTTAAACAAATTTGGATCAATGTTGAAACTAATACCAAGTTTATCAACCTTTGCTTTAGTCTCAAAAAACGAATTATCTTTTAACCCTCGCATTACTAAAATAGCCCCTATTTTTTGTGCTTCTAAATAATAACTTTTCAATGCTTGATCATTCATAGAAAATGATACAAAAATATAGGTTTGGGATTTATAGGTTTGAGATTGTGCTGTAACATTAAAATTGCTTAACAGTAAACCTAGTAATGTTAGTATTATAAAATGTTTCATAATACTGCCTCAAATTTCTTTAATCAAAACAAACAGCAATCTCTCCGACGCCAAATCAAGTAACCAAAATCCTCGCCCTTAACAGGAAATTCTCGTCCAGCTTGCCATAGTACCTCTGTCTCACCAATCTTTTTACAAGAGCTAGTTTCTGGTATTGGATAAGTCATCTGCAAGCGATATTGACTCTTGTGAATTACTGGCATTGGATATTTACCGCATAATCCTTCCTGACCATAATAACCCCACAACATTAACTGCCTATGTAACTTTGCCATGAATTTGGAGACTATCAACACTGAAGTTCCTACCCCACCATTATAATGTCCTGTTGTCCCAGTAAATGGGTAGATTGAACCCTGACAGCCAGCACACCAAAACATTCCATCATTTGACAGTTGTCCAGCACTACAAGTCATGCAATCAGCTATACATGCCGATTGTGCAAGAATATTGCCAAATAATAAACTTTCAGGATTGAGTATTGCAGATTTCATATCATCCCCCCACAATGGGTCAAATTCAGTGAGATATGCTACATCTACTGCCACCATCTCTAAACAAGCAAAATCAAGTAAGATTTCTAACCAATACATTACTGGATAAACATACCAATGAATGTGATAAAAAGCCGTACCGTCTATATCATCTTTTACCCCTCTTTGACTACTTGTTCCCATTTGCATACCACCAAGACTAACCATACACATTGGTGATTTAGTAACATCTACCAGTCGCACTGGTTCCCAAAAACCAATTGGAATACCTGGTACTGGTACAGGGATGCCTGGTCTTGGACAAAAACATAATATACTCCTTGGCGACTTTGTATCAGCCATAGGACTACCAGCTATTTTCACACCTGCTATGGTAATGGGGAATAAGCATTTCCAACAAACATCAGTGATAGGATTAACAAATCTTCCTACGCAACCAATTGCTGCGTAACAATTGGTAGATGTTAACAATAATAAAACTATTAGTAGTCTTTTAGTCATTTAATTCTATATATATTCAACTAATATTAATTTCCTTAACCCTGAGTCTTTTTCCATCTTGCATCACAATTGCTGGTATTGCTTCAATCTTAAAACGTTCAATTAACATTCCACCCTGATCAAAATAAATATCCTGACCTAGCTTTTTACCTAATTCTATAGGACTACCATTGGTTAACACTATTACTCCTTGTTGTGATTTAGCCCAAACTACCTGACTTTGATCATCACCATCAATTAAGATCAGTGGTTCACCCCAACTTAAACTATCTAATGGATTAACGCTTGTGCCTGCTGGCACTATTATTCTACCATTTTGGTCTTTTATGCTGGTTTTTTGCGTAAAAGTTGGATCATAAGTCCAGCTTCTGTCCTTGGTTGCTTTATGTAACCCTAAGACAGTTGCAGGTCTTGCTATTTTCTCCTCTACTTTTTCTTTAAATTCATCTTGCATTTTATCTAATAAACCCTTTTGTTTCGCTAATGTAAGTTTTGTCATAATAACTTCGAGTAATGATTGTTCAATGATTGGAAAAGTATGCCCCCTAATCCCATAATCTTTTATTATTGTTTTATTATCCTCTGCTAAACTATTAGAAACTAGTACAGTACTAAAGCCAAAACTCAAAATCAGTTTTCTTAGACTAAAACTCACAAACCTATATACTCTTCTGCTTTGAAAAATTGTTTTTTGAAAATATCAGAAACTCGTGTACTCACGTACCTTTTGCACGATCCGCTCGCTCGCCCCTCATTTTCAAATCCAATTCCCCAAATCATTTGAGTAGCCCTCTCTCTGTTAAAATATCATTAATCGCCTTCGTGACACTCATTCCTTGCTGCATACGATCTTCTATTGCTTGATAGTCTCTGGCATTAGTTGAAGTCAGTAACAATGTAAATGGATCAATCATCAGTCTAGCTATTATTCCTTGGACATTAGGACTGTAAATAGCAACTTCACTATAATGCGGCGGATTTGAATGAATAGATTGCAGTAAATTTATCTTCCAATCCTCATCAACAAAACCTGATAGTTTAGGATTAGCCCTCATTGCTTTAAAAGATTCGGGATTTTGTTTTAAGATGATTTTATGTGAAGAATTTTCAAAGGCTTTTTCTGAAGCTGACCCCTCTTGTCTAAAATAGTCAGTAAGTTGTTGGGTAGCTAGTGTAATAGAACCGTTATACTTTCTAGCAATTCTACCAGCTTCCTCAATAAACTCACCTGAACGCTTGCCTGCTAGTAATTTCCATGCCTCATCAATCATAATCAAAAACGGTCTATTTCTATCACCTTTTACCATTGTCTGATTAATATGAACGATCATGATTTGTACTATTACTGCTAATAACTCAGGGGCATTACGCAAATGGTCGGTTTCAATTACTACTATGTCGGAATTTAGTGACAATTTAGCTTTGTCACTAAAGAATTTACCGTGTTGTCCTTCTCTGGTAAATGGAAAGAGCATGTTGCCTAATTCTTGTGCATATGATTCTTCTCGTAGTAACAACCAGTCAGCAATATCAGTGATTTCTGCACTACTACCCTTGGCTTGCCACACTGCAATTAAGGCTTTTTGCAGCATTGGTTGTTGTAGATCACTAGTGCCATATTGCGGGGCTGCCATGGTCGCTAATATCGATGGAAAACTTGATAAAAAGTCAGATCGGGCTTCATTTGATCGTTCATCACCTCCTTCTGGCACTTCTGAAAATGGATTAATAGAAATTGGCTGCTTAACATCAAATTCTATATAGGTTCCACCTAAAATAAGACAGCTGCGTTTAAATGACCTACCATAATCAAGAACAAATACTTTACCTCCTACTCCTAAAACTGAGAGCATTAATTCTTGCATAAACACAGACTTCCCTGAACCAGGTATTCCTGCAATACAAAGGTTAAAATTTTCATTAGGTGCTGTACTCTGTGATTTTACTGTAGGTAATAAGGCAGAACCAAAAGGAGACCAATACATAATCTGACCTCGTCTACCAGTCAGTAACATTCCAGGAGAACTTAAATCGCCTTTCCATTCCCCACTATCGGCAGTAATACTTTACTTTCTGATGAAATAGTTTTTTTACCTCGACCAAGATTTGCTAAGGCTACCCCTAATCCACCTATTTTTTGACCAAATATGCCATTAAATCTATCACCTATAAAGTCTTTAACTTCTTCTACCAGTTGCATAGGCATTGATGCTAGCACTACCGCTAAATGATCATATTTACAGGGAACAAAATACCAACCACTACGGCGTAACTGAGAGCAAAACTGAGATGCTGATTGTTTAGCTTTCTCCTTTTCATCCCACATAATAGCGTTCAGATGAATATTTACTACCCGGTCACCACTTTGCAAAGATGCTACTACACCACACATATCAGTTGCTTCATGAACTAAATCAGGAAAAACTTACCCATACCACTAGCTATATTCCTCTCTAATGCTTCACGCTTAGCGATTGCTGTGGTTTTTGCCATTGTTTGGTTTTGTAAGATTTGCAAGCCAAAATGAATTAAAAAATTTGATTTAATATATTCGCCACGCCGCATCTCATTGCCTAAGAATAAATCCATAGCTGATAATTGCCATTTCTCTGGTCTTTTACTAGCTTCTAAGGTGATAAATATTTGATTATCATTAAGTTTTACATGGTCTTGTTCTTCATACAAAGCAAAGTTGCCTGGTAAAATCTGCTCAGAGAGTATCTCATAAGGATTTAAGTCAGGATGTTCTTCTTCTGGATAACCAAAAATAATCCTGATAAATTTTAGTAATAATTTGCTATCGATATTCTCGGTATTAAGACCAATAGATTTGAAAGTATCTTGTAAACATTCTCGTCTTCTAATCATATCATCAATATTTTCCTTAAGGTCTGGAATAGTAACCGAGATTAACAGCACCGTATCCTTTACCGTTCCGTCAAATCTTGCCTTCTGCTTCAAAAACTCTACTCTTTTTGTCGCTAACTCACAAAAAATCTCTCCCTGTCTATGATTTTGCCAGTTGTTTAAAAAATGATCCATATATTGACTACCAATCATCAGAACCTGCATGCTACTTCCGGCAGGCAAGTTCTGTTCATTCTTCAAAAACTCAGCAATTTCTCCTTGGGCTTGCAGGTTTGTTCCTGCTAATGGACAGCCAAGTAATACAAACCCTATAGAACCACGATTAAAGAACAGCTGAGAGTCTTCATCATATGATTCATAAACAAAATGCTTTGATAATCTTTCTCTATTGAAGTCTTGGTGAGTAGTTGTTTTCATTTACTACTCCTCATGGCTTTATTATTTTTACGACAACATTTATCATCGTCATTGGTATTAGGATCAAACAGCCCCTGATCAGTCATTTTATTTATCTCATATAAAGATTTACATTTTTGTCCATCTGGAATTGGGCAATCAAAATCACTTTTGTATGGCATTAAGTTGCAACCAGAAATATTAATGGTTAAAATCAATAGCAATAAAGAATTAATTAATTGCTTAATATTACTCATCAAAAATTACCTTGTTGCTTTGATTGTTCTAATTGATCATGCCAATTAACATCATTCAAATTATTTTGGGTATTGTTTTCATATTCCTCTTCCTCACTCTCTTTGATAAAATGTTCTTTTAACTTAGCATTACCTTTAGAAACAGTTGATTGTACACCGGTTTGCCTTATATTTGCGAAAGAACTAACATGCTGAGAATCCTCATTACTGTTATAATGATGGTAATCATAATTATTCGTCCTACTTTGAGAATAATCAGTAGTAGTTGGTGGTAACAACCTAATAGTATCCTCTGCTTCATCTTGTTTTAAATAAAAACCTTTTATAAACACTACATCTACCACTCTACCAGAAGCCACAACAATTACTGGACTCATCGATTCAACACGTTTAATAGCAAAGTCAGCTAACCTATCTAAAGCATTACCAGTACCAGCATAGATACCTCCTTTAAGTGAATCTTTTGGTTTTAAAGCATGTTGTTGACCAGTAATCGGTGATATTGGAAATATACCACTAGTTGCTTGGTTCTGAAAAAATTGTGCGATGCCACTAAGAACACCATTCAGCACTGCCATCCTTGCTACATCAGATGACCTATCTACTACCATTCCTTTTATGCCAGGTCTGCCATCTTCTCCTATTAACCAACCTTGTACTTCCTTTTCAACAATATCACCATTACGATTCAGCAACGAGATAGTATTTATGTGACACTTAGCCCTTTCTGACGAAATATCTCCCTTACAAGAACCAGTTAATATTGCCTCTTTTATTTGTTCTGTCTTATTTCCTTTAGAAAAAATAGCTGTATCTACTAACCTTAGCATAATAGGCTCATGTTCTGCAGCATTGTTAGTTCCAGTTCCTACTACTGTACCAGTTAGCAAGACAGCTCGTGCAAAACTACCAATTGTAATATAATCTTTGAAATCTTTCTTGATGTTGCTACCCACTCTTTTAATATATCCAAGTCGTCTTTTTTTTGATAAAGCTGATGCCTTTGATTCTAGCTTTTGGGTATCATCTTCTAGGTCTTGCAGGCGAATCTGAGAGGAAGTATTAGTATTTTCTCCAGATGCAGAAAAGTTTGATTGAGATTGGTTCTCCAATAATTCAAGTTTCTGGTTAAAATCATCGAGTTGTGTCTTTGTTTCTACCGCTTTACTTTCTATTAAACTTTCCAACTGATTTTTCATGTTTTTCACTTCGCTCAGTAACTCTTCTGTCCATTTTGCTCTTGGATCTACTGCTTTAGCTACTCCCGATATTCCCACCCGTGATGTACGTTCTTCTTGTGAATTTGTAGATTTTACTATTGCTGGTTCAGAAAAATAATAAAATATTAAAATCATTACTACACTGCTGCAAGCAAGAAGAATTACAGGTTTATTTTTTAATATTTCTATAAATTCTAATAATTTATTACTAAAGTTAGGTTGCAACGTGGTAGTAGGTATCGTGTTAGCAGCCTTTGGTTGACCTTCCTCACATGTTGGATTATCTTTGTTCATTACTTTTCTCCCAAATCATTAGGCGACTTTCATACCGCCAGCAATCCATTCTAAGTAGAAACCAAGTATTACACCTATTGCTACTATTGCCCCTGCTAGCCTAAGTTTTCCTATTGCTATCGCCCAGATCGACGACAAAATAGTTGCCCCAGATATACCAATAGTCTTGAGTTTACCAGTTGATAGATTGCCAATCCGATCTAATTGTCCTTCTAAACTAGTTGCCAACACCACTTCCGGCAAAAAAATATAAGCACAAAGTACCATCAATATTACAAAGCTAATAAATTCATTAAATTTTTCAGTAATTGACGTTTTGTACAGGTTGTTATTGATTATTTTTGTATTACTTAGTCTTAGATGCTTGTTTATGCACATCTTTCTCCTCTTTTATGTTAGTTAAATCTTGATTCAAGTCATACTTGATAAGCTTTACAGGACTTGGACTCTTGCCGACAAAACGTAATATTACATCTTGTACTGTACCGTTTTCACCTATCAAAGTTAAATACACCTTATTATTACCAACTTGTGGTAAAATAAATAAACAACCAGAATTATGAATTACTATTTCAGCTGCTTCCTTAGGGTGAATAAAAATATCATTAATCTTTTCTCCTTCTATATTAATCCTAGTGGGTGCATCTTTAGCTATCTGCAACTCTAAGATGTTATCATTATGCAAAAGATAACCTATAGCATAAACATGCTCAGTCCATAAATTTGGTAAGATCAATAGTATTGTAATTAATAAGTGAATATTAAATTTTGATTTAGTAATTATGTTACACATTATTTTTATCCTCAATTTGTTCTTTAACACCAGTCAATAACAAAAGATGATTAGCCGCCCGCTTGTAAGTTAAAAGGTAGCTCTTCTCAACTGCTATATGCTTATTTTCACCAAACCAATAACGAAATGTTCCTTGAATCAAAACTCCTTCGCCTACTATTTCCGTTTTTTTAGGAAAAAATACTGAAGAAACATTTGAACCCTTCACAAATTGCAAGTGTTCTTCGAAAAACTTCTCTAACTCTGATGTAGCACTAGATATCACCTTCACGTCAGCTATTTGCCGTTCTACTTCCTCAGGAGAAGTGGTAAATAATCCTTTCATTACAAAAATTGCCCATTCCTTAAGATAAGTCTCATGATAATTTTGCGATGATATTATCATCTTCCGATCAGGCTCTATTGCTGGAATTAGTAGCCATTTCTCTTCTTTACTAATAGCTGCGATAGTGGTAAGTAAACTAATGATCGCAAGTAATGTAGTTACCAGTAAGAGGCATTTATTATATTTAACTAATTCTTGTACTGCTGTTTGTTTAAAAAGATGATTCATTGCTGACTACTCATTTTCAACAATCCCTTGATAGCTTCGTTATTTCCCTACTATTTTACCTAGCAATACGGGATAGCTTGCTGGTGCAGGTAAAAAATTCTTTGCCACTAAAAAACTCTTTAGCAAAAAATATTCTGAAACACGCTTAAACTTTTTGAACATATAACAAAGGAAAATTCCACAACTTATACAAAACAATCCTAACTTGGCATTACCGCTATTAAGCAACACTATCCCTGGAATAATGCCTACTAAAGTTACACCCCACTCATCTAACGTGAGTCCCATATACTTTAAAGGCTTAGATAGTGACCAATATAATGGTTGATTTGGATTTAAATTTTGCATAAGATTTATTGTACTTATCAGAGTCTATAACTACGTTAATTTCCACCTACATATAGCATAATTTAAGGTACTAACGAATTTTCGACATTTTATACTGTAATCATTACAGTTCATCCTACATACTTGTTGGCACCTTTAAATTATGCTACTTGTTAGAGAAGAAGAAAATTTAGTAACACTTCTCTCTAGCAGTTGCAGACTAACTCTGTTAAAGCTGTTTTTCCAGAGGAGTTGTATAGATTAATATAAAAAACCTTAAAAATTATAAATGCTGTGATAATCAGGAGACAGAGAGGTTTTATGCAACTATTTATGCAACTTGTTGTTGCTGAATTTGATTAGATTTGCTAATATTTTACCAATTAATTTATTGATAGAAATTATGTTAAATAATGACTTAGATTTAAGGATGAAATGTTTAGAACTAGCGATTCAATCTAGTTGTAGTTGTGAAGTAACAAATATTGCAAGGGAATATTATAATTTCCTCACAGGTATAAACGATCCTATGACGATTATTTCAGCTTTTAATCCTAGAACAAAACTTAACTGAACCTATAGTGTCTAATTTGCCAACCTTAACGGAGTTAAGAATGTCTAAAATTTAATGCTCTTCACCAACTTAAGAAAAAAAATATACCTTATCTGTTATATAATAAATCCAAAGTTTCTTTGGAGCTAATCTTGTCATAAGGCTTAATCCTTGTCAGCCTTTCCACTTGGCTATCATCTCTTCGGTAATTATAGTTGGTATTTTTCAGTAATTTTAGTTGTCGCCACACCTTCTACCACTTACATTAATTGGCAAATTGCGTTAAATAATATGACAATACGCTTTCCACTTGAATCTCACACTAGAAGCAAAATTAATACAAGACTACAAAATCTGGGGTGGATATTAGATCAAAATAATCCGCTATGTAATGTCTTTCAAGAACAGGCAAAAACTGAGATGCAGAATACTAGGCTAATGGGAAATAATCCTGATTATGTCTTATATGAATCTGGAACAGATATACCAATTGCAGTTATTGAAGCAAAAAAACCGGGAGAAGATATGGATAAGGGTATGAATCAAGCTATAGAGAAATACGCTAAACCTTTACAGATTCCTTTAGTTTTTGTCTTTAACGAGACTTTTATTCTTGCAAGACATACGTTACAGAGTAGACCTTTAAAGATTGATGGAGAAGAATTACAGGATTTTGTGGATCAATTTACTTCATTACGATTTATAAATGAAGGAGCAGAAATTCTATCAACACCAAAAGGGGTAAATTTTACTCGCGATGAGTTAATTGATACTTTTAAATCAGTAAACAATTCATTGAGAAAAGAAGGGCTAAGAGATGGCTACGAAAGATTTTCTGCTTTCTCGGAAATCCTTTTTCTAAAATTGATAGATGAATATGAAACCCTTACCGACCATGTTAGAGGAACAAGAAGACTGGAAGATCGGTTTTTATGGAAAAATTTTATTAACAAATATTACAATGATAATCAAGCTTTGTTAGATTTTATTTCAGACTTAGTGTGGAAGAAATTACGTGAGCTATATGGTAGTATTTTCAGCTCCCCCTTTAGCATTAGAAAAGCTACAACATTGAGACATATTATAGATTTGATTGATCCAATTAATTTAACATCTACAGATACAGATATTAAAGGAGATGCTTTTGAATATTTTCTAAAAACTGTCACAAATGGCAATAAAGACTTAGGCGAATATTTTACCCCAAGACACATTGTGCGTAGCATGGTCAATATAATAAAACCACAATATGGCTAAACAATTTACGATCCATTTTGTGGGACTGGTGGCTTTTTGTTGGAATCTTTTAAATACTTATCAGCTCGGGCAGATACAACAAATAATGAAATACTTGAATGGATTAAAAAGAAGGCATTACATGGAAGAGAGTTAACTTCAACAACAAGGGTAGCCAAAATGAATATGATTCTATTTGGCGGTGGACACAGCAACATAGAACAAATGGATAGTCTCGAAAAGCCAGTAAAGGAAAAATATAATATTGTATTATCTAATATTCCTTACTCACAGGAAACAGAATATGGTTCGTTTTACTCAATACCAACAAAGAATGCCGATGCTATTTGCATGCAACATATTTATGAATCCTTGAAACCAAATGGCAGAGCAGCTGTAGTGGTGCCAGAAAGTTTTTTGTATGAAGATGGTGCAATAGGTAAAACTCGTGAAATGATTGCCAAAAACACCCAAAAATTTTCTGTCATTTCACTGCCAAGAGGGGTTTTTATGCCATATACGCCAACTAAAACAAATATTATATATTTTCAAAAATGTGGACAATTTAAAAAAGCATATTTTTTTATTGTCAATAATGATGGTTTTGAGTTAAACACTGGACGTAAACCTATAGAAGGGTATAGTGATATCAAAAAGCTTCTTAGCGAAATAGATGAGCCAACGCAAATTCAAGGACAAGATAATACTGTAGATAGAGAAATAATAAAGCAAAGTGGCAATTGGAATTTAAGACCTTTTTACTATATGGAAGATATACCACAAGTTAAGAGCGAATTGATACAATTAAATGACAATTTAATTGAAGAAATTACAGATCGCATCGATCCTTTAAAAAATCCAGATTTAGAGTACAAAATCATTGAAGTTTCACAAAATGGTATATTTCTTGGCGATAGAATGCGGGGTCATGAAGCCACCCAAAAATATAAGCCTGTAAAAATCGGTGATATAGTATACAATCCATATAGAATTAATATAGGTAGTATTGGAGTTGTCCCTCCACACCTAGATGGAGCATTTGCAAGCCCAGCATACGTTGTTATGAGATGTAAAAATGCAAACTATAGTCCATTTTATATTGTGTCAATTTTGAAACAACCAAGATTTCTTAAGGTTATAATGAATTACTCGCTTTCCTCAGCTAGAGCAAGTCTGCCATTTAGTGAGCTTATTCGTATTAAAATACCCAAACTTGATAATAAAGATATAAAAGAGGTCAAGAATCTTGAAAAAGGTTTAATTAAGCAACTGCAAGAAAGCAGTAATAATCTTGAAAAAATAAATCGGATAGTTAGTAAGTTATTGTAAAGGTTCTGATACTGTAAATTCTGCCTTGTAATCTTATGCGAATTAACTGAAGGTTGGTAAGTAAGGGGTCTCTGCAGGAAGGTACGAATTTTCTCACAAGGGGTCTTTAAGGCTTTATTTATGATACTTGCAACGGACGAATTGATTCTAATTTTATTAAAAAGTTAATATTTTTCTTAACTTTTTTATTTGCAAAAGTTTTAATTTCCATTCATCATATTAAAAATAGCTATCAAAATGGTTTGTCATTGATTGATTTAATATTTTGGTCTGTTCTCTAGATATTTAGGCTTACATATAAGGTTTATTTGTAAAGATTATAGGTCGTTTTAGGTCTTTGCAACTCATTAACATAACTAGTACATTTGATAATATATCTAAGATAAGAAAAACAGAATTAGGCTATTTAATTTTCACTAAGGACTATTTAGAACAATTTAATATTAATTAAATTTATGAGGTAAATATTATGCCTAGATGTACACTTACTGAAGTTATCGAAGACTTGAACGCAGGAAAAGATGTTAAAAAAATAGATTTGGGTGGCAGCGTTATAGACGATGAGGAAGTAAAGGAACTAGCACAAGCATTAGAGAATAATAGCACTGTAACGCACATAGATTTGGGATTTAACTCTATAGGTGATGAGGGAGCAAAGGCATTGGCACAAGCCTTAAAGAACAATAAAACTGTAACGTATATAGATTTGGGATTTAACTGTATAGGTGATGAGGGAGTAAAGGCATTGGCACACGCCTTAGAGAATAATAAAACTTTGACACAAATAGGTCTATGGAATAACAATATAGGCTTTGAGGGAGCTACTGTACTAGCACACGCCTTAGAGAATAATGAAACTTTGACACATATAGTTTTAGACTACAACCATATAGGTGCTGAGGGAATGAAGGCACTAGCACAAGTCTTAAAGAATAACAAAACTTTAACACACATAGGTTTGGGTGCTAACCAGATAGGCGATGAGGGAGTGAAGGCATTAGCACACGTCTTAAAGAATAACAAAACTTTGACACACATAGATTTGGATGGTAACCAGATAGGCGATGAGGGAGCGAAGGCATTAGCACACGTCTTAAAGAATAACAAAACTTTGACACACATAGATTTGGGTGGTAACCAGATAGGCGATGAGGGAGCGAAGGCACTAGTACAAGCCTTACAAAACAATAATACTGTGACATATATAAATTTGGATAAAAACCAGATAGGCGATGAGTTACTAAATAATATAAATAAACTATTAGAGAAAAACAAATTACAAGCAGAAGAGCTATCTAAAAAAATCGATCAAGGAATAGATTCTGTACAAGAACAATTACTTGCTACCGATATAAGGCTAGAAGAAAAACAAAAAATCTTCAAAAAAATACAACAAATTAAAGAAGTTGTACAAGAGGAGAAATTAGAACAGCAAAATGATACAATATTTGCTCAAGTAATAAATAAATATAAGAATAATGTTCTGAAAGTAAAAGCTGATAAAGACATATCACAACTTCTAGAGGAAATGTGTCAACCATTAAATGTGGCGAGAGGAAAAATAAAACTATTTAATGAACAGTTCTCACAGACAGAATATAACTCAGAAACGGAGATTGTTGGTGAACATAATTCGGAGTTGTTATTAGGTATTGTAAGTAATGCTGGTGATTTGCATTAAGTTGTAAGGAGATGGTTATTGGTGATGATGTTCTTTACCCAACAGGAGACGTTTAGGGCTTTTTAAGCAAAATTCCTATATGTTACAAAAGTCTAAATAAACATTAAACTAATTGTTATTATTCAGAATAATATACTTCTGTAGTGTTTGATTTTATCAAAAAAAACTCAGTTATATGTCATTCTTTACAATTGTGCTTGTCATACTCACGTTGTACTTTAAGATTACAGTTTGATGCTATTTATACTACAAATTGGAGTACCGTTAAGGATTTGTTACATATTTCTTAAAAATAAATATTGTTTTTGTATTTTTATATAATTCCTATGAACCCCTTATATTACAAGGGGTTCATAGGTGAATTTTACTACCTTTATGCAATATTAAGGTTAGTTTCCAAACTAAAATATCACTATTGCCTTAAATTTTTACTTTTTAGGAGCAACATATTACATTATTATTTTAGTCTTAAAGACCAATCACTTATTATTATAATAATAACTATATTGATTCCAGTACGTAGCAAATTAGCTTTATTTACTGACATATTACAATTCCCACCTATGCGGGAATAGAGATCGTATGATATCTTTATTGATTCCTTATGATCCAAACGAAAACAAAGGTAGAGAAATATATAAAATATAGGTAAGTTATGTCAAAATCAAAAAAATATATAGATTTAGAAGAAACTATGTTATTCACCTGTAATAATTTATATGATTATTCTTTAAAGATATTGCCAAGTCTATTTGCAATAACAGATGAAATACCAGATGATCAAGGATTACCCCCTAAGGTTATAGAAGGATTCACGCCTGAGATTATTACAGAGATGTACAAAACCGTTAACCGCTATCTAACAGGGGCTTTATTATTTGGTAAGGCAGAAGCAACTCTGGGACTTGCCTATCTTCATCGTGAAGGTTTGGGAGTAGATGAGAGTGAATATCATGATACACTATATAGATACATTGGAGCTGAATTAGGTGATCAAACTTGTAAGGTATTACTACTTCAACAAGATCATAGACTTCAAATAGATTATAGATATGTTGTACCAGAATGAGAAAAATGGCTTAAAGCTATCAAGGTAATTACTGCAAGATACCCTAACAAGAATGCAGAAATAACTTCAGCAGCTATAGAATTTGCTCAAAAACAATTAAAATACTATTGTGGAAAACAACATTCATTATATCCAACTAAGGTCAAGCAGGGATTTTAATTAGGACTGCTAAAATTTTGTTTTTCTGCTTAATTTTTTCCTAAAAATACTCAAAATCTGGACAACTAAAATTTTGTTCACAGAACTTAGGAAACTGGCATAACATGCAAAATAAATCGATTCAATAATGAATTTCTTGCTAATAATTTATTGGTAATAATAAAATTGTGTTATAATAATAAAGAGAAAGGTTTTAAAAACAGTGGATAACAAAAACTATGCAAACAATAACAGGAAAAAGGATATTAAGTTGTTTTGATGTAGCTAATTACTTTCTGATCTTAGTAGATAGAGAAGCTGGGGATACCATAACTCAGCTAAAGTTGCAGAAGTTGATTTATTTTGCTCAAGGGATCAGCCTAGCCTTATTAGATAGACCTGTATTTAATGAAGAAATTGAAGCCTGGGAACATGGTCCTGTAGCTAGGGACTTACGTAGAACATTTGGTAATTTCAAAGATAGTGCTATCCCAGCCCCCGGTGAAATTGATTTTGACTTATATGACAGGGAAGAAAAAACATTGATACATAAAGTGTATGCTATTTATGGAGAACATACAGCCTCTTACTTACGCCAGCTAACTCATGAACATTCAATTTGGCGTGATGCTATGGCTACAGATAACAAGATTATTAGTAAACAAAAGATGAGTAAATTTTTTAAAAGGTTAATTAACACTGACTTTTTATTGATGTCAAAAGAAGACGAGTCAACAATTGAAACTGCAGAAGATCAATGGTGGATGAACTATGACAGTGGAGTTCCAGCGGAAGACGTGACTAACTTTCTTTCTTAACTGTAATTATACCATTAACTCTTCTATTGCTTTTTTGGACAAACCAGTAGATGTAGAGATAATATCAATTGATATACCGAGTCTATAATATAGTTTGTGGTACTGATGACCAAAAATAATGGGCAAATTATATGTGATTCATAGACCTTGTTACAAGAGTCTGTTATTTTGTACCCCTATGTAAGGTTATACTATGGTTGTACATGTAAATTAATCGGTTTATCTATTGCAATAGCATATCTATAAATTGTTTTTAAGCTTGGAAAATGTTTACCGCTTTCTAAACGTGCTATTACAGATTGGGTAGTATTCATTTTTTTTGCCACCTCTTCTTGAGTCATGTTAGCCTTAATTCTAGATAGTATTAAAGCATAAGATATTTCATACTCTAAAGAAGATGATTCATATTCTTTTTTTACTTCAGGATTAGCAAGTAATTTTTCTCTTAATGATTCATATTTTATCATAATTTATTTCCTTCATTCTTTGTTTTGCTATTAACAATGCTTTTTTAGGGGTCTTCTGAGTCTTTTTTATGAAAGTATGAAGAATAACTATTTTTTTCTTACGAGCTAAAAAATAGATTGATCTTGCTATATTTACTTTTCCATTTAGCCTTATTTCCCACAAATTACCTTCAATAGGTTTGACATGAGGCATACTAACATTATTAGGTTCAAGTTTTATTAGTAATTCAGTAATACGTAAGAACTTAGCCTGTAAATCAGTAGTAAGCTCTAATATTTCCTGTTCAGCTACTTCATTTAGTATTACTAATTCCCATTTTTTTTGCATCTTAAAAATAATATTTAATCGCTTTTTTGCTATAAAAACAATACTAAAATTTAAATGAGATTGCAACAAAAACAATAGATGCTAAATAAAATGCAAGGAGGAGACCATTCAAAATCAGGAGCAGAAATTAAATTTTGCTAAAAATATGGCTCGTATTTTAATTATCACAGATCATGTATGGACCTACCCGATAATGCAAGAAAAAATAATATATAACAGCAAAAAAATCGAATGCAGTCATGTATCCGGCTTATAGTTAATAAATCACTTTAAATTTACCCTATAGCCCTGATGGAATTCGCTGGCTTACAAACTTATACTTATCATCTTGTCGACTTCTAAAGAGCCATTGTTCGGTTCAGTTTTTTTGTAAGCTAAGGTTCGTCTTATTTACCATCAATATTATCATTTTTTCGCATATTCCGGATTAGAATCTATTAAATTTCTATTTACCTATAATATTATCTCGTCAACTATTTGTACCAATTCTTTAGCTACAAACTTTACTCTCGGTATAATCATTGCCTGAACTGAGTACTGCAAACACCACCCTTGCTAGTTTATTAGCTACTGCAACAATTGTTTTATTATGCCCATTTCGTTCAGATAAATTAAACATCCACTCAGTAAACTTGCTATAATCTTTTTTAGATTTTTGCTCTTCCGTGGTAAATCTTATCTTACTATTCAGTACT
>JAJIYL010000034.1 GCA_020881195.1 Rickettsia endosymbiont of Pseudomimeciton antennatum
AATCTCCTGATACTCTAGAATCTGTTTCAAAAGAAGGACTAGATCAAATCGTAAAAAAACGATATGAGGCTAAAATAAAAGAACACTCACATGTTCAGAAAATCATCAAAATTGCTATGGCGTTTCGCGGTAAGGAAGTTGCACTGCAATATCAGGTTGATGTGATTTCTTAAGTCTATAATAATGGACTAATGGAATGAACCTACCCATTATTCCAATTTTGGATTAACTAAGTTAATCCGAAATTGGGGTTTAAAGGGAGTTTAATATTTGATGTTATAGGATTAATGTGCTAGACTATACTTAGTTGTGGATTAAGTATTAAAATTTGAAGATTTAATGAAGTTTCAAAAAGAGTCTGTTATGTTAAATAATGAGCAAGACTCTATATCGTTTGCACAAACTATCGCTAAAAATTTAGAGTCTAATAAAATTATAACTTTTTCAGGCGATTTAGGTTGTGGGAAAACATTTATCTGTAGAGAGATTATAAAGTATTTTTGTGAACCTGGTACTAATATCAGCAGCCCTACTTTTAATTTGCTACAAATTTATAAGACATCAAAATTCACGATTTATCATTTTGATCTTTATCGTTTAAACTATTTAGAAGAAATTTATGAACTAGGTATAGAAGAAGCCTTGCAGGGCAATATTTGTCTAATTGAATGGCCAGAAATAATTGAAAAAATATTACCGTTACCTATAACTAAAATTCATCTACAAATACTCGAAGATAATAAACGATCTTGTAGTATTTATCATTTCTCATAATCTAATACTACAGGGATAAGGATAAGCCTTTTAAAGAATGGGTATAGTAATAGACCTCTTGCAAAACTCGCTTATGCTGAAGAATTTGAAGGAGACGCTTCACCTCGAACCGCAGCGTACTTAAATGTACGTGAGGATTCGAATACCGCATCATTGTCCAAATTACCAGCAGAAGTAGAGTTTTACAAGAGGTCTAATGTACTAAGTTAGGGAATGAAAAAAAATAAGCAATATCACAAAAATAATGAACACAGCTATTAGTGGAGCAAAAATATCTGTTATACTTATCGATATAACAAATTTTGGCATAACTTGTTATATTGAAGTTAGATTATACGAAATATGCTTGAGTTTCAATTCAATAAAAAAATAATTAGTAATGACCATTGATAATATTATTGTATTGCTATATTTGATATCGATACTTATTCTTGGTATATACCATAGATCTAGACTTATAGGTTTTGCCAATTATGCCACCGTTCAAGACAAGATTAAAAATAGCAAAATATTATTAGTTGCAACTATTTTTACTTCATCTGTTGGCGGAGCTACTACTTTGGGTATAGCTGAAAAAGCTTTTTCTGGTGATTTATCTTATAGCTATGGACTGATACTCTCTCTGCCAATCGATATACTGATAGCTATTTATCTTGTACCCCAAATAACTAAACATTATGGAGCAGAAAGTGTCGGCGATATAATGGCGAAATATTATGGGAAAACAGGACGTTTTATTGCTGGTATCACAGCTATTATTTTATCCATAGGCTTTGTTGCTGCTCAAATCAGTGTTAGTGGATATATTTTTCAATATATTTTAAAAGTTAACTACTTAGAAGGAACGATATTAAGTTATGGGATAGTTATTATCTACACAACTATCGGTGGATTACAATCGATTATGTTTACCAATTTACTACAATTCTTTGCGATGATAATTGCTCTTCCAATTATTGCAATATGTGGTCTTAATAAAATTGGTATCAGTGACTTTATCCACCAATTACCTATTGAAAAAGTATATTTTATCCATCATAATAATTTTGCCAGTGAGCTATTTATTAACACGATAACCGCCATGCTAGGCTTTTATGTAATGAACTTATATCCTATTTTTATTCAAAGGGCTTTAATTAACAATAATGCCAAAAAAACTAGTAATGCTATATATATAAAATCAGGGATATATGCTATATTCTTAATATTTATAACCTTAAATGGTCTAATTGCTTATAATCTTTACCCCAACTACTCTTCTAATCTTGCATTGCCACACCTAATTGATCAAATAGTCCCATCATGGTTACAAGGCTTTGTTATAATTGGTTTACTTGCATCAGTCATGTCTACTGCTGATGCTGATTTAAATGTTACCTCAATAGCTTTAGTGAAAGACTTGTTAAGCCCTATTTTTAAAATACAAAATCAAAAGAAATTATTGCTAATTGCTAGAATTACTAATGTGGTAATTGGGAGTTTTGCTATAATCATTGCCTTAAATTTTAATAATGTAATTGATTTAGTAGTATTTATTACCGGATTCTGGGGACCAATAATATTGGTTCCTCTAATATTTGCCTTGTTTAACATTACTATCACACCAAGAATGATGGCTTTATGCGGATTAAGTGGGGTCACATCTTTTTTTATTTGGACATATTTTTTTGCTGATAATTTTCGGCTAAAGGGAGTCTTTGTTGGAACTATGTGCAGTTTGTTAGTCTTCTGCATAGGATTATTCAGAAAAAAGCTAGGTTATGTTACAAAAATCTAAACTTATAGGTAGTGCTTTAATAAAATCTCACCTCGAGAGTGTACCCAACCTGCCTGGAGTTTATAAAATGCTGAAATCTGATCGGCAAGTTATATATGTGGGCAAAGCTAAGAATCTAAAAAAACGCCTTACTAACTATATTAAAACTGATCTCGATAATAAAACAGTATTAATGATCTCTCTAACACATTATTTAGAGTATAATGTTACTAATTCCGAGATTGAAGCTTTGCTGCTTGAAGCCCAATTAATTAAAAAATTTCAACCTAAGTTTAATATATTACTTAAGGATGATAAGTCTTTTCCCTATATCAAATTACGTTTAGATGTTGATTACCCACAATTAATTAAATATAGAGGAAAAAACTTATCTGGCGGCGAGTTCTTTGGTCCTTTTGTTTCCTCAGAGCAAGTCGATACTACCTTAAAAGAATTACAGAAAATTTTTAAACTACGTTCTTGTAGTGATAATTATTTTAACAATCGCAAACGTCCTTGCTTACAGTACCAAATTGGTAGATGTTCTGCCCCATGCGTTGGCAAAATTAGTAAAGAAGATTATAGTGAACTGGTTAGCCAAGTAAAAAATTTCTTAAATGGTAAAACTAAGGAACTACAAAAAACTTTATCTCAAAAAATGGAAGAATTAAGTCTGCAATTACGTTTTGAAGAAGCTGCTGAAATACGAGATCGAATAAAGGCATTGAGTTATATCCAACTAAAATCAACCTTATCCAGTAGTTCTATAAAAAGTGCTGATGTTATAGCTATTGCTGAAAAGAATAATTATTATTGTATCCAACTATTTGTATATAGATTTGGTCAATCTTATGGCAATATACCGTATTTTCCGGTTCATACCGAGGAAAGCAACAAAGCAGAAATACTGACACAATTTATAAATCAATTTTATCAAACTGCTCAAATTCCAGATGAGATAATTATAAATCATCCTATCATTGATCTAGAATTAGTAACCAAGGCTATTAGACAGTTGAGTGGGAATAGTAAATTTAACATCAGACTATACTCAAATGATCTGGAGAATTGCGGAACCAATTCTTCAAAGCATTCGAGTATAAGGTTGCTGGAAAATGCTGAATTTAATGCCCAGCTATCACTTAATCAACATTTAAAACAATTTGCTAAAAATCAAATAATCTTTCAACAAATACAACAATTATTCGACCTACCTACCCTACCAAACAGAATTGAAGTTTATGATAATAGCCACATTATGGGAACATTTGCCGTAGGTAGCATGGTCGTTGCTAACCAATCAGGCTTCGATAAAAAAGAATATAGAACTTTTAATATATCTATTCCCCAGGGTGATGATTATGAAATGTTAAAGATTGTTTTAACAAGAAGATTCACCAGATTAAAAAAAGAATGTCTAACAAATGAACCGGTAAGTACTTGTAAAACTTTAATGATTATCGATGGAGGTAAGGGACATTTATCAGTAGTACAAAAAATAATGACAGAATTTGATCTTAAAATTCCATTTGTTTGTATGTCAAAAGGACCTGACAGAAATGCTGGATGCGAACAATTTCATATGCCAGGTAAAGAGGCTTTTACAATTGATAAGAATCTTCCGGTCATGAAATATTTACAGATTCTGCGTGATGAAGCACATAATTTTGCCATAAAAAATCATAGGCTACGCTGCTCCAAAGCCATTAAAGTTTCTAGTTTAGATGACATAGATTCAATTGGTCTCATTCGGAAAAAAGCTTTGTTACATTATTTTGGCTCATATAAAGCAATATGTGATGCCACTATTGATGAATTATCTAAAGTAAAAGGTATAAGCCAAACCCTTGCAAAAAATATTTTTACCTCATTACATAATAACCTTTTATGATACTTTGTAGAGAATGAATATTACATATAAAAAAAGTACTACATTTGATTCTTCTGACTATTCAATGCTACTTATGTTTGATATATTAGTAAGCCGTATAATCGACAATTTTCGACTACTCAGTACACAAAATAATTGAATAGGGGTATATGCAACAATTTCATGATTTTATATTTAACTCTCCTAAATTAGGCATTTTTTATCTTGGTGGTAAGATTGAAGGATGTAATATAGAAATACATGATGTGGTTTTTGTAATTGGAAAATCAAATACAGATATGTCTCAACAGATTAAAAGCAAATGGGTTGGTACAGCTAGATCTTTACATATTGATTCTTGGTTTATAGCGGATAGTATTGATGGTTTTAATATTCACCTTCATGAAAAAAAAGCTATAGCTAGCGAGAATCATCTGTTTTTTGTAAATCTTGGTTCATATAAAAATAATTCCTTTGGAGAACGTCATTTTATGACCCTAGTAGTTGCCCAATCAAGAAGTAAGGCAATTGAAAAAGCAAGAGAGAAGGCACCAAGAAATGAAGAAATGC
The DNA here is from genome assembly GCA_020881195.1 of Rickettsia endosymbiont of Pseudomimeciton antennatum. Taxonomy (GTDB): domain Bacteria; phylum Pseudomonadota; class Alphaproteobacteria; order Rickettsiales; family Rickettsiaceae; genus Tisiphia. The sequence continues at coordinate 4,971 of JAJIYL010000034.1, forward strand.
AACATAGTGATAATATCCATGATATAGATGAATGTATAAGAATTTCTAAAATTAGCAATTATTACATTGCTCTCGAATATACTGGTATAAAAAAAGAAAATAGTATAATAAATGGTTATCAAAAACTGAGAAACCATTAGGTTTTGTTATTCATTTTTAATTAATTTATTAACCGATGCAGGTGAGAAGAAATCGCCTTGCATAGCATCAATTTTTAGATTGATTAAGAATTTGGCAATTTTACCATTCTCAACAAATTCTGCTACAGTTTGAATACCTAAATTTTCAGAGATTTTAATTAATCTTTTAATAAAGTCTTGACTTTGCAGATTGCTAGTAACGTTACGTACGTAACTACCATCAATTTTAACAATATCTATTAGCAGATTTTGTAATTGTTTAAATGAAGTAAACCCAGAGCCAAAATCATCTAAAGCAAATTTACAACCATATTTTCTTAATCTGTGCATAAAGTACGTTATTTGCTTATAATGCTGATTAAGGGTAGTCTCCGTAATTTCGATAATTAATCTTCCTGAAACATCATATGTTTGTAATAATTTTTCTGCTATTAGTAGCAAAGGAGCATCTAATGTACCAATATTTGAAATGTTAACTGCAAGCGTTAAGTCTGGGTTAGCGTTTAATTCTTTGATTGCCATTTCTAGCACTACTTGATCTACTATAAAAATTAAACCTTTCTTTTCAGCTTCTGGGATTATTGCTCCTACAGAACACAGATGGTTATTTGTATCAGGAACCCTTAGTAAACATTCATAATAATGAGTTTTCATTGTTTTACAGTCAACAACTGGCTGGTAAGCAAAAACCATTGTTTTGTTTGCGAGAGCTTTTCTTAAGAGATTAAGTTGTTTATTGGACTCTTTAATACATTCTATATTATAATATTTAGAGTCATACTCACGATAATAATTTTGGTCACCTTGATAAGAAATTAGCCAGTTTAATAAATTATAAATCTCTTCGGCTTTATTGCTAAATTTAGGAAACTCTATACTAGCAATACTGCAATTCATGTAAACTGTAGGTAACAGATCGTCAACATAAAGTTGGGATAATAAATGTACTTTTAGTGCAATTTCCTTGACTAGATTTAGGTCTAATATGGGTAAAACTAATAATATTCGATCATATTCAATGTGTTTATAAACTGATGTGACGGGATTGGTAATTAATTCAGTACAAACTTCAAAAATAATTTTATTAAGTTTGTCAATTATGTGAATGTCTCCTATCATAGCATTCAATTCGTCATAATTTAGTAACTTAAAAGAAATGCAATATCCACGCTCTATTTTATCAAGTTCAAATTGTAAATTTCTAAATTTCGTATCTAATTTTATCATAACTAAACTAATATAATTTACTAAATACTAAAATCCTAGTAGAATGATACAAGTAAAAGTTTTATATTATAAAATTATGAGCAAAATAAATAGAATAAAAAGCAAATTAGATGTGTTAAAACCACATTATTGCGAAATAGTTGATGAAAGTTCCAAACATGCCAGCCATACTGGTGGAACTACTGAGAGTCATTTTAGGATTAAAATTTTTGCCACAGCTTTTATAGGAAAAAGCTTGCTAGAACAACATAAAATGATTAACAATCTTTTAGCAGATGAGCTAGCTAGTGGGTTACACGCATTATCAATTGATACGAGAGAACCTAGGAGGCAGCCTCCTAACTCGCTTATTGATTCACAACAAGCTAGTTGATGGTAGAAATGGAGTTAGAAAAATATTAGAGACAATTATAACTTGAAGGAGGAATTATGGGATTTGGAGATAAGTTACGAAAAGAAGTTAAGTCTATAAAAGAAGATCTTGCTAAAGAGGTTAAAAGTTTGCGTAGAGAAATCCGTGATGACATAAAGCCTCCAAGTACTTTTGAAGAAGTTAAAAGAGTTGGTGCGGATCTACTTAATGATCTAGAGAAAGAAGGGAAAGATTTAAAGCACGATATAAAGGATATATTTGTTCCTGTAATTAAGGCAGTGAAAGAAGGGTTAAAAGAAGCGAAAGACGCCGCTGGAGCAGGAGAGTTTTTTGAAAAATTGTATGATAAGGTTCCATTCAATAAAAATGTATCATTTACAAAAGATTTAAAAAATTTCTTAAAAAGTATGGGAACGGTGTTCACTTCTATTCTTAAAGATGATAAAACGCAAGAGAAAGCGTGGAATAATCTCAAAGAAGCTACAAGCAAGCTTAAGGGAACGATACAAAAAACATTATCGGTAAAAACTGGTATAGGTAGATAGCTATATTACCGTCATTGCGAGGAGGCATGAGCCGACGAAGCAATCTAGGAAAACGATAAATTTGGATTGCTTCATAGCTACTAAAGTGGATCCTCGCTAATAGACACCAGTTTACTATGGGGAAATACTAAGCGGGTTAGTTATATTTAGAGTGTGGTATATTATGATATATGATGAAAAAGAATCTACATCGTTTGAGAACCTTAAAGGTTCTGAGACGAATAGTGCTACAATTGAAGAGCCTACAAATGAGTATCTTAGTGGTCAAGAAAAGCCAGATGAATCAAAAGTGTCGCCTCTAGATGAAACACTAAGTAATTCTTTAGATAATCAAACAATTCAACCAAAGGAAAGAAAAGCAAAGGTTGTAAAAAGCCTTGATGATATGGAGCTTGAACGTGCAAATAAGTTAGCAACTACTTCTCCTACAAAACCAGAAAGAAGTAAGGATGATTTGTCGATAATTGAGCAAGAAAAAAGTGATAAATTAAAATCGGTTAAAACAAACGAGATTAGAATTTCAAGTGAATTTTTAAAATATTTAGAACAAGAAAAGAAAGAAATAAAGACAGAATCAAAAATAAAAAGAGCGTTTTCTTACATAGTTAATAAAGCTGAATCTGCTTGGAATTGGATACAAAATACCAAGGCTTCCAAGGCTGTAACTTGGCTGTTAAATACAAAATTAGCCAAAATTGCACTTGGTAGTGCTGTAAGTAGGGCTATTACGACTACACTTGCAATAGTAGTATTAGCTGGGATATCACCCCCTACAGCCTTAGCCATGGCTGCAGTAACATTAGTTGGGGTAGCTGGCGGAATGGTAGCTGAGACTATTAAAATAAGAAATCTTCGTAAACTTGCCCAAGAAAATGACTTATTAATGCAAAATCGAGGAGATATAAGCAAACAACAATATTTATTAACACTGGATCCCAAATTAGCTCAATTGTTGGAAAAGAAATTATATGTCCCCACATCTGTCCCAGGTGAAGAAAATAAACATTATCATTACGTATCTTCCAAAGCAGAACTGGCACTTAGTACAAGCAAATTTTTTATGGATAACATTCAGGAGGCAGCTAGTTTAGCATCTAATATAGTTGCAGCTAGCAGTGGTAATCCTGTTAAGATTGCTTCAGCAGTGAAATCTGGTACAGCTTCAGCGATTTCTCTGATTAGCTCAGGTTTAACTGAAAAACAATCAGTTGATCTTGCCACAGCATTTAAAATTAATATTAATGGTGAACTCCGTAAGAGTGATGTTGCCAATTATCAGAATTTACAAGAGCTGCGTGAGATCGCCCAAAAACAACATATTCAAACTGCTGCTTTGACTGAGTTGATACGAGATAAAGATTATTTCAAGTTAACTGATGAACAAAAACAAAATAAATTTGATATATATCAAGAAGCTTTAACTGAAATAAGCCACGACAAAAATTATAGAAAATTAACCGATGAGCAAAGACGAGATATACTTCATGTAGCAATAAATAAGCTTGAAGATAAATCTAATGAAAAGCCTAGTGAAAAATCTAACGAACAAGAAACTGAAACTAAAGAAAAGAAAAAAAGTAATAATATACTAGTATCAGCGGCAAAAGGTACGCTAAGCTTTTTAAAAGATTTGGGTAGAGCACATGATCCTTTTTATGAACAGCCTGAGGTCAAGGGTGATAGTTCATTAACCAAAGCTATGGGGTCTGCCAAAAAATCTGCTGAGGAAATCGTAACACCTGCGGTTATAGAACAATTACGAAAAAGTAAATCTGTGCCAGATTTATCGCAAAAAGAGAGTAACCTTGTCCACCAGAAGAAATTGCAGAGAAGTAATTCTTTAGATCGGAGTCTTGATCGATAAGTTGCAGTTTCTATAGCTAACCCGATTAGCACTACACCAAATCCACAGATGTTTATTAGCGAGGAGCTATTTTAGTAGCGATAAACGAGTAACAGTAATGTACTGAGTTATGGAATAAAAAAAATAAGCAATATCGTAAAAATAATGAAAACAGCTATTAGTGGAGCAAAAAAATCTGCTATATTTATAGATATAACCGAATTTGCAATAACTTGTTATATCGAATTCAGGCTAATTATAAGAAATATTATAAGGAATAAAATAAAGGGTGTGCCATGAAGTACCGATGGAAATTCTGTCGATAACAAATACGATTATTCTTGAGGTAATAATATTTTTGTGGTTTAATCCTTAAATTATGCTGATAGGTCGACAGTGACTTTGAGCTGGAAGACAACATTATATCTAGTGAGGGACGTAGTGGCAATGCTTAAGTCTACTCATTAATAAAATTTAAGATATTGAGAGGATAGTATGTCTAAAAAAGATGATGATAATGTTAGCTTAGATTCAGGTTATGGTTCAGATAATGATAGTATGGCTGTAGCTAATGAGGTATCACAAGTGGCTACGGAAAAAATTAAAGATATAGATGCTTTGATAGGTAAGCTAGGTAGGTATAAAGAAACTTTTGATGCAAAGACTTATGCTGACGAGATACTACAGTTTAATGAAGCATTTATGAGTGTAATAGAAGGTTTGGCAGCAGAAAATTTTCGTGAAAATCTATCAGATGAAAAAATACAGCAGTTAGTTGACACTATTGCCTTAAATTCAAAATTGTGTTCTAAATTTATAAGTGATAAGCAAAAATTAGATACACTTAAACTTAAAGCTGCAAGAACTGAAGGTGCCTTAAAAGGTTTTGTTTTGCCACTTAAAGAGCGTGATGTTTCCATTAAGACAATAAATTATGAATTAGAAAAAGAGGAATATAAAATTCCTATGGAAGCTACTAAAAAGGCTTTGCTAGAATTACAAGGGCAGAAGCTTGCCAAGGTTGAATATGCAAATAAAGTTGTTGCTAGAACTATGGAAATTCTTGAGCAGGATGAGAGAAACTTTTCTGCTGAAAAACTACAGCAATTTAAAAATTTTGTTCAGAAAGGAGATAAATCCTTAACAGTAAAAAATGATCAATTGATAACTAAGGATGATAAACTTTCCAAACTTCCTCAATTTGACCAAAATGAGATTTCAAATGCAGCTATTAAATCGGTTGATGCTTTTATCAAGGAATTAGAGACTGAGAATAAAAAGGCTGAAAACACTTCTCCGGGACAGGGTAGACAACTCGTTCCCCAAAAATCTATGCCTCAACAGGATATCTTGCAAAGAGTCAGTTTTGGTGAGCAAAAAACAAAAGACTTGCAAGCATCTAAAGAAATGGTAAGCAGTATAATAGATGAATCTATAAAACAATTAAAGTTAAAGGTTCCTACTAATACTGCAGACAAAATTAAAAATAATTTATTGCCGGTACTAAGTAAATTTGATCCACAATTTCTGCAGGAGAATAAAACAGCTATTATAACAAATATTACCCATGAGATAACACAAGGTAAAACGGCTTTCTCTAAATTAAAAAAAGAAGTTCACATTGCTGATGATAAAGTTAAAAAAATAGCTCAAAAAATAACTAAGGAATATGCTGAACAAAATAACCAATTTATTGAAGAAAAAATTAAACCTTTGCTTAATATAAAGAAAGATGAGTTGGCTCTGAGATTATCAACATTTATACAAGAGAATCAGATTTCTCTTAGCAGTGTAAATGAAATGCTGGGGTTATCTGAAAATAATAAAATTAATAGTGATGCAAAATCGCTAAGCTTAACTGACAAACAAGTGGAACATATTACTGTCAAGCAACTCAATGGATTAATAAGAGTTAACCCGATAGGATTTAATAGAAATTTGTTTCAAGAAATACCAGCTGAAGTTAAGTCTGTAAATGTGGAAACTGAAAAAGTTCAACAGCACAATTTTGAGATGGGACAACGACAAGACATAACAGAGCAAGTACCACAAGAAGTTACAAACATCTCTGCTTTTGAAAAGGAATTTAAGCTTGCAAAAGAAACCCAGGTCAATAATAGTGTAGAGGTAGAGAAATCTACAGGAATAGGGGTTTCAGATAATGTTAAAGAGATGGTATTAAGTAAGCAGATAATACATAAAGCTATTAAACTAGTTGAAGAAGGAGGAAAACGAAAATTAGACTATTCACAACAAAACAAAATTATTGAGAAATTATCTGATAAATTATCAAAACTTGACATCGACTATTTAAAAACTGAAGAGCAAGCTATTGCCAAAACTATTGCAAAAAATATTAAAAAAGATGCAAGTAAGAGCTTATTTAGTAATAAAATTACTGTTAGTGATAAAATATTAACTAAATATGCAGATGACATAGAAAAGTCTGACGGTGCTAAAAGTGATAAAATTGCCGTAGAGGTAATTGTAGCTCATGGAAGCAAAAGCAATGAATTTGCGGCAAAAGAGTTAAAGAGAGGAAATATGGAGATTAGCGAAAAACTTGTTGATCATCAAGTCACTAATATCCCTATTAAAGAGAGAATATCAAAGCTCCTAGCAACTAACGAAGCTGCAAATAGATGGGGTGTTTTTAATGAAACTGTAGGTCTTAAGAATGTCATAGATAAACAATTAGCTACTCTTAAGAAAATTAGTCCCAAAGAATTTGATGAAACAGCATCTCCAAAAAGTGATATTGCTAAAATTACAACAAAAAAACAAGAACAAAAACAAAAATTATTTCCTGAGATTGACCTTAAAGAGATGGGTCTCAAAGATATAACAATTAAGCATACCATAAAGTATATTATTATGGATGCTGATGATAAAAGGGTGCAAAAAATAACACCAGTAAGAAATAAAGCTAAAGCTATAGAAAATCAACGCTAAACAATAGACTTACCTAGCATAAGTCAATCTAGTTGGTGATTTTGTCGTCGAAACTCGCCTCCGCTCCGTAACAATCGTCTATGTACGCGAAGGTAGCAGGCTTCGTTTCTCCTAAAAATCCCGAGGGCTTTTTTGACTTATGCTAGGTAAGTCTAATATATAACAGGTGATCCCGACTTCCGTAGTTTTTGACAAAATATACTAAATACCCCAATTTCGGATTAACTTCGTTAATCCAAAATTGGAATAATAATATAAACAATCAGGCTAGAAGCGGTTCGTCGCCTGATTATTAAAATAATAAAAATGGCTAATAATCTTATTTTTCAGATTAAAAATAAGATTATTAGCTAAAAATTAGGTTAAAATGCATTCGTAGAACCGCTTCAATAATGCATTTTTCCTTATTGCTTTATACTCTTCTGCTTTGAAGAATTGTTTTTTGAAAGTTTAGATAAAAGATAATTGCCATGATACCCGATGTATTTCAAGAGTTGGCTAGGAGGCTATCGGAAATAACTAAAGTAATTATAAGAGGCTAAAATTTAGGCAAATTAGAAAGGTATTTTCCCTTACAAAGCTCCTGATAAATAATAGGATCAATGTTTCCACCTGATATAAGTACTAAAACTCTCTTAGGTTTTGATTGTTTCTTTAACCAATTAACTACTCCAACCATATTTAAAGCACATGATGGTTCACAGGCAATTCTCAGCAGGTGAATCAACCAAGCGGTCCAATAATATATAGAATGTTCATCAGCAAGAAAGAAATCATCAAGTTTATTTAGATAATTAAATGTACGTGGTGAAACTGCTAAAGTACGCAAACCATCTGCTACAGTATTTGGTGAATCAGTAAACCTATATATTAAACCTTGCTTAATCGATAAGAAAGCATCATTGGCATTAAGCGGCTCTGAACCTATCAGCAAGCTAGATGGAGATAGTAATTTTTTTGCTAAATATGATCCAGAAAGCAGCCCTCCACCTCCACAAGAAGCAAAAATGGCATCTGGACTAAATCCTAATTGTTGCAATGCTTCATAACACATGGTACCAGCACCAGCTATACTCGAATCACTATCGGAAGGATGCAAATAGTAGAAATCATTTTCTATATCACCCTTTGCTTTATCTTCTGCCATTTGTCTAGTGTTAGTCAGTATAACCTCTGCTCCGTAATATCTTGCTGTTTGTTGTTTAATTGGAGAGGTATTTTCTGGTAAATAAATTCTTGCCTTAAGGTTAAGGGTTTTTGCTACCCAAGCAAGACCAATTCCATGATTACCTGTACTATATGCAACAATTTTATCTGGTAAACATGCTTGTTCTTGCAACTCTAATAAATGGTTTAATACCCCCCTAACCTTGAATGCTCCAGTTTCTTGTAATGAGTCTACTTTAAAAAAAATTTTATGACCAAGCATTTTATTTAAAATTTCAGATTGAACTATTGGAGTCAAATAAAGATATTGTTTTACCCTATTACTTGCTATTGATATTATATTGGAAGGTTGAAGCGATGAATGCATATATAAACTAAATGTAGCTTGAAATCATAGTAAGACGATATTATATAGCTACCATCCGCTTTAGTATATAAATTTCTCAAGGTTTTTAATATGACAAATAAAGAAAAATTACCCTTAATCGCATTAAAAGACATGGTGATATTTCCCGGTATGGTTGCTCCTGTATTTGTCGGTAGGACTAAATCAATAAAAGCCTTATTTAATACTAAAATAATAGATAATAATAGATATATATTATTGGTATTACAAAAACAACAAGATCAAGACACTCCAGATATTCAAGATATCCATTCTATAGGGGTAATTGCTAAAATTATACAAACAGTAAGATTACAGAATAATGCCAAAATTTTAGTTGAGGCAATCCATAAGGTTAACCTGCATAACATCACTAATAAAGAAATATTTGAGGCTGAATACAGTATACTACATGATGAAGAAGTAATTGATGTAGAAGCTTTAAAAGTTTCCACATCAAATGTTATAGAACTATTTACAAAATATACTAAGACTCATAAAAAAATTAATCCAGAAATAATAGAAACGATAACCGCTGAAATAGCCAAAAATCCAACAGATTTTAGTTATATCACTAATGTATTAGCTTCTTATTTGACTGTACCATTACTAATAAAACAAACTCTGTTAGAGGAAACAAAACCTCAATCACGAATTAAAACTATAATAGATACATTAACATCTAGTATGGCTCAAATGGATGCAGAGCAAGCTTTACAACTGCGAGTAAAAAAACAAATTGAAAAAACTCAGCGTGATTATTACTTGCACGAACAAATGAAAGCTATACAAAAAGAACTCGAACATGATAAATCTGACTTTTCTGACATAGAAAAAAAGATTAAAACCTTAAAACTCTCAAAAGAAGCAAAAGAAAAGGCTGAGGCAGAACTGAAAAAACTAAAGCTTATGAATCAAATGTCAGGTGAATCATCAGTTGTTCGTAATTACCTTGATACATTATTAGCTATGCCATGGGGAAAATTTGATAATAGTAAAACTGATATCAATAAAACTAGAGAAATTTTGGATCGTGATCACTTTGGTCTTGAGAAAGTCAAAGAGCGTGTTATTGAATATTTAGCAGTGTTACAACGTTCTAAAAAAATTAAAGGACCTATACTATGTTTAATCGGTCCACCAGGAGTTGGAAAAACCTCATTGGTCAAATCCATTGCTGAAGCAATGGGTAGGAAATATACTAAATTTGCTCTTGGCGGTATTAGAGATGAATCAGAAATTAGGGGGCATAGGAAAACATATCTTGGTTCTATGCCAGGAAAAATCATAAATTTAATTAAAAAAGTTAAAACTAATAACCCTGTTATGTTATTAGATGAAATTGATAAAATGGGTTCTGATTTTCGAGGCGATCCAGCTTCTGCTTTACTTGAAGTCTTAGACCCTGAACAAAACAGTAATTTCGTTGATCATTATTTAGAAGTAGAATATGATCTATCAGAGATAATGTTTATTGCAACAGCTAATTCTTATAATCTGCCCAGAGCTCTACTTGATCGTATGGAGATCATTAATATTTCTGGTTATGTTGAAGAAGAAAAATTACAAATTGCTAAAAATTATTTAATACCAAAGCAATTGGAAATGCATAAAATAAAGAAAAATGAGCTAACTATTGATGATGGAGCAATTTTAGGGTTAATCAGATATTATACCAAAGAATCAGGGGTAAGATCGCTTGAGAGAGAGATTGGCTCTGTTACAAGAAAGGTATTACAAAGAATTTTGAGTAACAAAAAAATAAAAAGCATACCAATATCATCTACCAATCTTGAAGAATATTTAGGAGTTAAAAAATATGATTTTGGTTTAGCTGAAAAAGAAGATCAAATAGGCAGTACTACAGGGCTTGCTTATACAGAAGTTGGCGGAGAATTATTGACTATTGAAGCTCTATCATTCCCTGGCAAGGGCGATATTAAAACTACCGGCAAACTTGGGGATGTAATGAAAGAATCTGCTCAAGCAGCTTATAGTTGTTTTCGCTCTAGAGCTAATAGTTTTGGATTGAAATATGAAGATTACAAAGATATTGATATCCATTTACATGTACCAGCTGGAGCAATTCCAAAAGACGGACCATCTGCTGGATGTGCAATATTTACCACTATTGTTTCACTTATGACCAAAGTACCGGTAAACAGAACGGTGGCAATGACTGGAGAAATAACCCTAAGGGGTACAGTATTACCAATTGGGGGGCTAAAAGAAAAATTATTAGCTGCCAGCCGAGGTGGTATACAAACGGTGATAATACCTAAAGATAACGTCAAGGACTTAGAAGATATTCCACCGAATATAAAGAAGAGCTTAGAAATTTTATCGGTATCAACTATAGATGAAGTATTAAAATTAGCTTTGATCAATAAAAAAAATAATTAGCAATTTAAATGAAGCTATGGAAGGTAATAAACTAAGTAATATGAGTGTAAAAGTAGAGACAGACTGTTGAAAAAGTGCAAATGGTTAAAATTACACTAATATTTTTACTTTTTAGTAGCAATAGGTAAAAATACAAAAAAATAATTTTAATTATCCTTTTAAAATTTTAAACCATTGCTATCATATAAACTTGAATTTGAAATTTTTGAATATTCCTAAATTTTGCTTTTCTTAAACAATGATTTTGTTTAGCCTCAGCAAACATTCTCTCTATTTTCCAACTTCTTGCAATTAATCTTTTTTTAAAATCACCACAAACTATTTCAAATTGATTCAAAGATAATGACCAATCTTTTATGGGCATGATCCATTTTTTAGCTACATTTTGCAGAGCTAAAAATATTATTTTAATTTTTTTCTGATTTTTGCTTAGTCCCTGTTTTTTTTATTATATACTAATCAGCATAATTAATTAAGATAGGATTATGAATATAAACAGATACGTGCAATGTTAAGAATTTTATTTTATGTAAATCTACTCGCTAGGCTAGTTTATTTGTGCTATTATTTTTTAATAAAGTTTATAATAATTTTCTAAATATTAATGAAATTAATGTGACAGTAGAACTTTCTGATAATATATCAAACAGAAAAACTAATGCTAATAGTAAGCCACCCAAAATGATGGTAGGAACAGATGAATTTTATGACTTGCTAGTTAATAGTGATATCTTTGTTGATAAAAGCCTAATGATCAAAGAATTATTGGAAGATAGTGGTAAGGTTACACTCGTTACCAGACCAAGGCGGTGGGGTAAGAGTTTGAATATGAACATGCTTCAAAAATTTTTTGAGATAGAGGTGGATAAAAGAGGAAAGCCTTTACCTGAAGAGGATAGAGTAAATAACAAATTATTTATTGGTGGTGAAGTAGATTTAGGGCTAGTGACTGGTAGGAAAAAATTACTTAAAAAGCTTCAGATAGCACAGTACTCAGAAATTATATCTGAGTATCAAGGTCAATTTCCAGTCATATCTATAAATTTTAAGGATGTTAAGGGCAGTAGTTACAAGGAAATTGAAGTGGGTATCAAGGATCAGATTATAGCATTATTTGCAAGTCATCATTACTTAAATAATCATGTGACAGAAAATACAGGATTATTAAATAATGTAGAGAAAGAAAACCTAAGGCAATATTTTGATGGGAAAGTTGAGAAGAATGATTTAAAAAATAGCTTACGTTTTTTAAGTGAAGTGCTATACAAACATTTTAATCAAAAAGTCTATATATTAATCGATGAATATGATACACCGATCAATAGTTCATACATTAAATTTGGCAGTAAGCCAGAAGAGTTTGAGCAAGTACTTGAACTATTTCGCGGAATGTTTGGTAGTAGCTTAAAGACTAATCCCTGCTTAGAAAAAGGGGTAATTACTGGCATTTTGCGTATCGCTAAGGCTAATTTATTTTCGGATTTGAATAATGTTAGTGAGTATACCTTACTTGATGAAGAATTTTCTAAGTTCTATGGATTTACCCAAGCAGAAGTTGATGAGTTATTAACCAAAATACCAACAGCAACTAATCCTGAGCAAATTAAAAATTGGTACAATGGCTATAGTTTTGGTAGAGAGATCATATATAATCCATGGTCGATTATGCAATGTCTGGCTCATAAAGGGAAACTTGATCATTATTGGCTTGATAGCGGTGGTACTTCGCTTATTGATAAAACATTGTTATCAGATGAAATGCAAGAAGATTTACAAAACTTAGCTGCTGGGAAGAGTATTATCTCACCTATTACCAAACAAATCAGTTTTGCTGACATCAATAAACCGGTAGGGTTATTTAGTCTGTTACTATTTAGTGGTTATTTAAACCCTACTGCC
>JAJIYL010000035.1 GCA_020881195.1 Rickettsia endosymbiont of Pseudomimeciton antennatum
AATCTCCTGATACTCTAGAATCTGTTTCAAAAGAAGGACTAGATCAAATCGTAAAAAAACGATATGAGGCTAAAATAAAAGAACACTCACATGTTCAGAAAATCATCAAAATTGCTATGGCGTTTCGCGGTAAGGAAGTTGAACTGCAATATCAGATTGATGTGGTCTCTTAAGTCTAATATATACAGCTACAATGCTAATAACTCTAGCATCGCAAGGCTATAAAACTTTTCAGGGTTCTTGATGAACCTTCAAAAACGCAAAATGATAAAATTCGTATTCTCGACCCTGAAGGTTAGAGGCAAAAAACTTGAGTACTCTCTACGTTTCCCGTTCGATATTTTTGAAAAAACGACAACTTGTATAAAAATGGCGGGGCGTATTGCACATATTACGAACCTTAAACCAGTTTAGATTGGAGATTTTACAGATTATTTTAAAGCTTAGTTATTTTGGGAACATCTAGTTCTTCTGCTATTTCTGTAAGTGTTAAAGAGCTGCCTTATTCTACTAAACGATGGAACGCTGATAAATGAATATTGCAGTCACCTATAAGAACATAATTACCAATCTTCAGAAAAGTAATAAAAGAGATATTGCTAAAATATCACATGAAATTAAGAGGTATTAACCATCAAAACCATATCCCATGCGAGTAGAGTATTGAATATTGTTTTTATTAACAAAAAATAAATATATTTTAATAAAAAATTAGTTGACTATTTAATGTAGGTTATATTTAATCATAATTATAGCAACTTCGAACAAAACTTAAACATGGTGAAAACACGATATATGGCTAATGATTTTGATGATGGTAAAGGGCAGGAAGATACAGCTTATTCAGTTCAGTTTGATAATGCTGTTCGTGATATCAGGTCACAGATTCATACTACTAATCCAGCTGAATTGGCAAGGCTTAATGCTTCCATAACCAGCTTGTTGAGTAGTAACCTTCCTTCTAAGATATTATCCAAACTACAAAATTTACAAGCATTCGTTAGAGAAAGAGAAGATCGAGCTGAACAAGTTGTACGTTCCACTCAAGAAGAACAAAACAGGGAGGCAGAAGAAGCTAGATTACTGCAAGAGCATATAGAGTTTTTGGAAAAAGAAGCACACCTAGCCAATGAAGTACGGGAGCAAGAGTTAAAACAACATTTCACAGATTATGCATCAATTAAAGATAAGGCTCATGAACAAAATCAAGAAGATATTGCTCTTTTAGATCAAGCAGCAAAAAATCCAGATTCTTTAACTGCTGCCCAAAGAGCTCAGTTGATGGGACAATATGCAACTGATGAAGAGAGAGAAGAGGCTGAGAAGAAACGGCAGCAAATGAAAAAATGTTGGGAAACGCATTATGCCATTAAAAATAAAACCAATGATACTATTGCTCATAAACAAAACAAAATTAAGGCAAATGATGTAGTAATCAGACATCCTAATACCTCAGAAACAGAAAAAGAAAAACGTCGCCAAGAAAATACAGTGCTTGAGGGGGAGATTGTTAAACACCGAAAAGATTTAGTCCCCCTTGAACCGTTAGATAAAGATCGAGAAAAAGAGCGAGAAAAAATTCTAGCATTGGTTAATAGTAGTAGACCCGAGTTAGCTATAAAAAGATTAAAAGATCACTATTCAGAGCATAGAAAAGACTATGAGCAAGAAAGGCAGAAAGATACCAATCATCAAGGATATCAAGAGTTGCATTCAATGGTTATGGCTCTGGGTGGTCATGAAAAATTAGGATTGCCTGAACCCAAATATCCAATAGCAGAACAACCAATACCAGCTTTGCCAAAGATAAAATCTTCCTCAGCGTTACAGAATCAGGATAAAGAGAGTTTTGTTGATACTCCTCAAAACCCTCACGAACGTGCTGATGTTATTAAAAAAACATTAGAGCAAGATCGATTGGTAAAGAAACATCCCAATATTAAAGATGAGCTCAAAAATGAAGCCTCTAAACTTGGTTCACTAGCTAATCAAAATCAAGTGTCCGATAAAGCCAAAACTACTAGCACAATGTCCAAGTTCTCCCAGCGTGGCAAAGCAATGGAAGGACGTGGCTAACATAATATTATTTAGGAGGTTATTATGAAAACTAAAAGAGTTAATTTACCAAGTAGTCCAAAAGATCAGCAGAAAATAGATAATTATCTAACGGATACCTATAATCAAAAGGGACGATTTACTAACTTACAGGGAGTATATGAGGAAAGTAGAAAGGCGGAGGAAAGCGAGGAATATAAGACTGACCCTAAATTCAGAGATGCAGTAACATTTACTCAGCCAAATGAAGCATGGTCATTCTTTTTATATTTAGCAATAGGGCAAAAAGAAGCAGCTTATTATTTAGCTATGAGTTTTATAGATGGACTAGGGGCAAAACAAGATGAATCTCTAGCTTATTTATCTATGGCAATAGGTGTTAAGCTCGGTGATAAGAAATCAATCGAGCTGGTTGGTCGTGAATCTATTCCTGATAATATTAAAAAGTTAGCAAATGAATGTGTAAAACAAATTAATAAAAATGCCGTAGGTAAGAAAGAAATCACCTATGAGGATGCCATAGGAAGAGCTAAAGTGCTTGATCACATGGTTAAGACCAAGCTCGATGTATCGTTTGGAGAGAATATTTTACCAGGTTCGATAAAAGGCTATGCCAAATTTGTAGAAGTAGTAGGTATTCCATATTATGAAATGGATGTATGTGGAGCATCTACTTCTGGTCATAATACCTCTGGGGATAGTGGGCTGCATGATATATCATTTGACGAATTAAAAGATGTTGTAATGGGTGGAGAGAGTTCACACCATTATCATCATCACCATTAGTGTGTTATTGGTTATATAGGGTTTAGTAAACGTCATTGCGAGGAGCTACTTTAGTAGCATTGATGCAATCCATATGACAAGCTTTATGGATTGCCACGCTCACGTACGTTCGCTCGCAATGACGTATACGTAAGCCAAACGTCATTGCGAGGAGGCGTAAGCCGACGAAGCAATCCATTTGGAAAAGAATAAGCCTTTTAAATAATGAGTAACAGTAATGTACTGAATTATAGAAAAAAATAAGCAATACTGCAAAAATAATGAACACAGCTATTAGTGGAGTAAAAAAATCTGTTATATTTATAGATATAAGCGAATTTGGAATAACTTGTTATTCTGGATTGCTTCGTCGACCTGCGGTCTTCCTCGCAATGACGGAATAAATAGGAAGTCAACAACAACTATTTGAGTCAACTATGAGTGAATTAGTTCAAGAAAACACCAGAATTGTCCCTAATCGCCAGACCAGCCTTACAAAAGAACAAAAAGAAGCTGTTGGTTTACTATCAATTGGAACATTCCTAGAATATTTTGACTTAATGCTATATGTCCATATGGCAGGGCTGCTTAATGAGTTGTTTTTTGAACCAACTGATCCTCACACAACCTCCTTAATGATGGCATTTGCTTTTTGTACTACCTTTGTTTTCCGACCTATTGGAGCAGTAATATTTGGTTGGTTGGGTGATAATATAGGGCGTAAATTTACAGTGATTATCACAACCTTTATGATGGCTGCCTCATGTTTGGTGATGGCTAATCTGCCTACTTATGCCCAGATAGGGGTAACAGCTACCTGGATAGTGACCATCTGTCGAGCTTTGCAAGGTATATCTTCTATGGGAGAGATGACAGGGGTACAACTTTACTTAACGGAAACGATTAAGCCACCAGCCCAATATGCAAGTGTTGGATTAATGTGGATTTGTGGTTCCTTAGGAGAGTTAGGAGCTTTAGGTATTGCCTCACTTGTCACTTCGCATGGTTTTAACTGGCGTCTGGCATTTTGGTTTGGGGCAGCAGTGGCATTGGTTGGTTCTGTTGCTAGAACAACATTGCGGGAAACGCCAGAATTTGCTGATGCCAACCGTCAAATTAAGAAAGTTTTTGAAAAAACTAATACCGATACAGCCAGCTTAACAAACCACCCCATATTGCAAGAAAAAATTAATAAAAAAACAATAATAGCTTTCTTTTTATTACAATGTGCTGGACCAGTATGTTTTTATTTTATTTATATATATTGTGCTAATATTTTAAAAACCAACTTTAATTATACAATGGCTGAGGTTATTCATCATAATTTTATTGTTTGTTTAGTGGAGTTCGTAACCTTATTAATATTAGCTTATTTAAGTTTAAAAGTCTATCCATTATTAACCGTAAAAATTATACTGATCATATCTTCTATTTTTATCATATTTTGTCCGTATTTATTAAATCATGTTAATGCTCCTTATCAATTATTTTTGATTCAATTCATTGTAGTCTTATTGGAGGAATCCTTAGGTACTTCTCTTCCCATTATTTACAAAAGCTTTCCGGTATTTACACGTTTTACCAGTGTTGGCATAGTACGTGCTGTATCTCGAGCTTTGATGTATGTAATCACTGCTTTTGCTTTTACCTATCTTTATGACAATTTTGGTCATTGGGGATTATGGGTTATTATGGTTCCGATAATTATCGGTTTTGCCTACGGGCTATTTTATTTTGAAAAGTTGGCAAAAGAGTGTGGCGATTTACCTATTGGTCATAGAAACTTGGCTACTTATTCCGAAGAAAACAATTATTCGAGTCAACTATGAGTGAATTAGTTCAAGAAAACACCAGAATTATCCCTA
>JAJIYL010000036.1 GCA_020881195.1 Rickettsia endosymbiont of Pseudomimeciton antennatum
CAGGTCGGATGATAGAAAGATTCATGAGTAAAGATTCTTCATCTAATAAAGCACTACCACTGAATGCATCAAAACTACAATTAAATAACACTCAAGTAAATAAGGGGAGATAACTATGCCAGCTATTTAAATGACGTTTGGATTGCGTACACGTCGTTGCGAGACCATGTAATGAGGCGGATATTTTCCAGATTTGATAAAAAAGCATCTTCCTTTATGGGCTTTTTAGGTCTTGCTTCTGTTGTCTTATTCTGGGTTAAGATAGCTGCACAGAACCTACTATGTAAGCCTTGCATGTTAAGGTTTTTATGAATTTTCTAATCCAGAATTCGGGTTATAAGGTTAGATTTTATTTGAGGCAACGGTTAGATACTAGTTAGATTTTTGTTGAGGCAATGCGTTCGGTATTTATCAGTTGTCGCTATACAGTTATTATTTTGCACTTGAAAAAGATAATCTTAACTGATATAAAACAAACATCTTTGTATATAATATTTCGCGTATCTGAATTGCTTTTTTCCTTTACCATGGATTCGCATACTTGCATCTCCTATGGTGGGGTTAGTGCGTGCTTAGAATTCAATTCTTAAGATCAGAGCAATATACGCACCCTTAGCTCAGCTGGATAGAGCAACGGATTTCTAATCCGTAGGTCAAAGGTTCGAATCCTTTAGGGTGCGCCATTCTTCGATTTTAGTACATTTTACAAACATATCAAACGGTGGACGTAGCTTAAAGTCTAGCTTCCCAGCCTTTATTTCCAGGTTACCAAATACTAAATTTATCAATTTACGTTTTCCTTCAACAGTGGAACCTTTGAAGGCTTCTGCCGCTCCGGAAGGCAATTACGCTTGGTGAGTAGATTGCCACGTCGCCTTCCTGAGTCTGTTCCTTTAATTCCTGAGATTGTTGTTCTGATTGTTGAGATACCTGCTTCAATTGTTGAATTTGTTTCTCTAATTCCTGATGTAATTCCTCGAGCTTTCCTTTTTCTTTATTAGCCATGATTAAGCCTGAGCTACTGAAAACTTAAATTTCTCTATCACTAACCCATTGATAAGCACTAGGATCACTAAATACTTGTCGTAAAAATTGATTATTCAGAGCGTGACTAGTTTTGTAACCAGTGATGTTAGCTATTAGATGACCTCCTGTAGTATATAAATCTCCGAATAGATCGAGAAGTTTGTGACGCACAAATTCATCAGTATATCTAAGTCCATCGTGATTTATTATAATATCTTGATCTATACCTATAGCGTTATCGAGAGATGCACCACGTGCCAGACCCTTGCTTTTTAAATATTCAAGCTCATGGACAAATCCAAAAGTTCTAGCATCAGCAATATTATTTTTAAAAGACTCATTTTCTGAGAAGAGTAAATTTTGCTTGCCAATAGCTTTACTAGCAAAATCTATTGTCATATCAACCGTCATGCTATTAGAGGGACTACACACTAGCTCACAATCTTTGTGAATTGCTCTAATTTCTTTTAAGATTTTTAGGTATTTCTTTGGAGCATTTTGTAATTTTCGACCAGCACATTCTATCATAAAGACGAAAGCTTTACTGCTACCATCCATTATTGGCACTTCCGAACTATCGATTTCAATTATTAAATTATCGATCCCACATCCCCAAATAGCTGCCATTAAATGCTCTATAGTTGAAACGTAAATGTTATGCTCATTCTTTATGGTAGTAGATAAAGAAGTCTCCGATACATTCAAACAACTAGCTTGAATAAAGTTTATCTCTTGCCTTACATCAGTCCTGACAAAAACAATGCCGGTATTTTCTGCAGCTGGTCTTAAAGTCAACTGAGTAATGTTACCGGAATGAACGCCCACCCCATAACAACTCACAGGGCTTAGTATTGATACTTGCATCGGTCAATTCTACTAATTTAAAAATTAAATTGATTTTAGTATTTTAACCTATTATATGCAAGTGACATTATGTTACAAAATATTACATCAATATACACTGATTTGATCTTAGAAATTGGCTATTTTAATCGGTATTTAATAGTAACATTCAAAACCCCACCGCCAATAGCTCCAACATAAATCTTAATATTATTCTTACCATTCCGTAAATGTGGCATCAGATCAAGTTGTGGTAACGTAGTAGATCTATATATATCAGGTGCTTTTACAAAATCTTCTTTTTTATCAGTTTCAGAAATGTAAACAACACATTTATCATCTTTATAATTTCTACATTCTATATGCTTAAACTCATGGTTAGGGGGACCAGTATAAATAATTTTATCATTGACTTTAATCATTAAGTAATCATCATAATACGCATCAGTACCACCTAGTGTAAAAGAGGTTAGTATATTAGTATTGGGTATATCAAACTCATAATTTGCCCAATGTAATGTATCTATTAGAGCTGCTGCAGAATTTCTTGGACCACCAAGTACAAAGGTACCAATTTTAGTTGAAGTATCATAGCTATTTTTAACAGGGAAATTACTTTTGAAGTCGCTTGTATATTCAAACTTAAGACCAGGATTCTCTTTACAGCCAACACCATCTGGTAATGCTTCAAAATCAACGGTTTTAGTGGCTATATTTGATAGACAATAACGTTTCAGTGGTTTATTTGGATCAATTAATACCCAACCAAACCTACAAGTACCTAGTGCCAAGTTACCTATTGCTGTATCACCTTGAATATCTTTTGGGTCATCAGACCTCCATGTTGCGTTACCATCTCTACTAGTCGGGGTAGAAATTGCTTTACATTTAGGAACATCAATTGGAGTA
The DNA here is from genome assembly GCA_020881195.1 of Rickettsia endosymbiont of Pseudomimeciton antennatum. Taxonomy (GTDB): domain Bacteria; phylum Pseudomonadota; class Alphaproteobacteria; order Rickettsiales; family Rickettsiaceae; genus Tisiphia. The sequence continues at coordinate 2,779 of JAJIYL010000036.1, forward strand.
CAAAAACCTAATTCCTGGAGGGTTTTATCTCGGATTGCAGCAGTCTTCTGATCGTAGTTAGTACCCTTTTCCTTATCAAAGGCATTAGTGTAATGCTGCCCGGTATTTATCTTGTCTCCTTGTGATGGTTTCGGATCAATTCTATTATTGGTATTTAGAGAAACTTTGCATACTTCAACATCTTGTTTACAATTGTTTGTATAACAATACATGGTATTGCATTCATAAATTGTGATACCTTTAATATTTTCTTTACTGATACCTTCAATATTTTCTATAGAGTTACAATTAGTAATATTTTTACATAGAGGAAGGTGGTTTTGATATTGTATACTTTTTTCCTTAAATTTTAAGCAATCAACTGTATCTGATTCCAGTAGTTTTGCTAACACACAATTAGTATCATTTACTCCAGGAATACATTTTTCTGTATCTTTGAATTGTAAACAGCCATGCGTTGCTCCTTGAATATATTTACCGTTTATATATTCAAGACCATTCAAATATACTGCATCTGCAATAGGTGTACCTTGAGTATCATAGGGAACTTTGTCGTTTTTGTATTTACCATATATCGTTGAAGGGTTCATAGATTTTTCTCCAGAGAAGGGCATGGTAATATATGTAACTGGTGGGGTATTAGAAATATATGCCATAAAGGAAGTAAAATTATATCCTGCTAAATTTATTATTGATTCTGCCATTTGGTTATTAGTTGAGTATTCCGACCATGACAATGGTGTAACAACAGTGCTAGTTGAATCAACTATGCTTTTCTCTCCTTTGTCTAATACTTGTATTGATCCAACAAATTGAGGAGTATAATAGCTATTATTAGGGCAACTAACTTTGGGATTTACCCCGCACTTTTGGGTTAAGATTTGGTAACCATCTGCCACTCTTTTTTCACAACCAACCAACTGCTTTCCTTCTGTTCCTGTTTCTGTTACACAAATAAATTTTGGATCATAACGAAAAGCAGTATCTAAGTCAGTATCTAACAAAGTATTTCTAACAATTGAGGCAACAAAAGACCGGTCATTGCCATTACTATCTTTGAGTGTAAAGACTTCCTTTAGTGGTAATAAACTGTTGATATCTTGACCTTGTACCTCAGGAAATGCAACCTTAACATCGACAAACTCACCAATATTTATCCCCCATATTTCTTGACAGGTAGTTTTATCTTTTGACTCATCACTATTACAATCAAATAAATCATCAACATAGTAACTACTTGGTGTAGAGTGATTGCCTATTCTTTGTGCGTAAACTATCCTAAAGCCATCTTCACAACCATTTTCAGTAACGCTACATTTAAAATCAATTTTTGTATTAACGCAAGGTTTTGTATCACCAACTGAACATTTTTTTATTGCATCACGTTGAGCGGTAGCAATATGCATCCCTTTGGCTGAAGAAAATAGATCAAGATTGTTTATTACTACACATTTATCGGTTTCTTGAGGATTTTCTTTATTCTTACAAAGAGGGACAAGATTGTCTAAACTAACACGTACGACATTATGAATAAGATTATTCCTTAATTTAGATACTACACATGGTGCATTTGAAGATTGAACAAATAAACCCTCTTTATTCTTTTTACTACATACAGATTTGGTAGTAGGAGTAATAATGAATTTACCTAATTTAGGGCAATATGGTGGTGGAAAAGGACCAAATGGTAATTCAACACAACCAAATTGGTAATCATCAACAGTGCTATTTAATGCTCCAAGTGCTTCTACTATCTTTATTGCCAGATCATACATCCACCTTTGTTCAAAAACATATCCTATCCACTTAACTATTTCTTTTATACTATCAAGACCTGGTGTATTGCCAGAACCCATCATATCTAACAACTTACCTAATAACCCTGTCATAGTCATTGTAGACTTAAGTTCTATGAAAAATTTTAGGACTTTTGCAAGAGGGTGTAACTCATCTGTTTTATGAAGAGGTTGTCTTACTGGGTTCCAGTCCAGAACATCGCGGTGAACTCCGGTAGCTGAAACAAGATTTACCAAACCAGGATCACTATATGCACATAACTTTGGTCTATCAAATTTAATAGCTGTTCCATCATCTCCAATGATCAATTTATCATCTTCTGTAAAACCAACATCATTTAAGTGTTTTCCAGGAGTATAACCAGGGTCTGCTGGCGTTCCTGTCTTATTAAGATGAGTTGGTTCAACTGCCGGAACAGCAATTCTAGCACAAATTCTGAGTAAGGGTAAGGCATAAGCTCCAGGCCATACTACACATTCACCATCCCAATTTAGAGTAGTTGATTGATTCCAGCAGGCAAATGCATTACAACTTTGAGTTCTTATACGAATTTTTGGTGCAAAATAGGAGGTTTCTGTTGTACGTTCTGCACAATGCTGCAGATAAAATCCAATTCCACTTTTAGGAGGGTCAAATTGAACCAAGCAATTATCTGTATCGCGTCCATCCCGCTTATTCCACGGTGGACACAAGTGGTCTGGAAATATTGTTCTTTTAACAGTTTTGTTCCATGTTTCATCTATTTTACCGTAACCACAATTGCAAGGGTTAGTTATACATTTTGCAACTTCACTCCAAAATGATGCAGCATAGCTATTGCCTGAGTAAATCAACAAGAAAAGTACTAGATAATATTTTTTTAGCACCAAAACTCCCTTCCAGCTAAATATGATTTAATGCTATATACAAATGATTAATCCAACTATCAGGATGTCCTGGATATTGTTGTAATATTTCTTTATATATTTTCAGTTCCTCAGTTCCACAGGATAAAATCTTAATAATGCCAATTAAGCTTCCTATACTTAATTCCACAGCAATAGATTGACTGTCTTGGTTTATCAAGAACATTCTAGAAGTAATTGTGAATTTCGATAATTTCTTTATTTCTGATTCATTTAATCCTAAAATTTGGTCTAAATACTGCAATTTTATTTCTGATGGTAAAATAATTTTAGTGTCTGTTAAGTCCAACCAATTCTGTAACACCCTAGTTTTTATCGACTGCAAATAACTAAAATTAAAATTACTAACCATGATTCCGTTATTTTTCATTAATCTATCAGAAATCATCTCTGATATGTTATCAAAATTTTCTGGTCTATACAAGGAATCAAGATTATCTATTACTAATATTTTTGGACTATTCCCTGTAACAGTTAAATAATAATTAAAAGCATATATTAACCCTGCACATAAACTATTATGCTTAGTTAAATTCATTGAGAATGCTTCTAGAAGTTTTCTATCTGTTGGATAAAAACGTTCAGTAAAGGACTTCTCAGAGAAGATATCCAGATTAAATCCTATTATATTGCCCTCAGATAAAGGAAATTTATCACTATCAAATATACCATCATATAATCCTCCTTCTGTATAATCAGTTAATTTTAGTTTGATTAACTCCCCGCCTTCTATTGAAAAATCCATTGTTTTTAAAATGGATGAAAAATTGCGATCCTTATTATCTAAACTATGAATTTTATCAGCAAAGTTTTCTAAAAAAGCTAATTCTACTTCGGTTAGGGGATAAAAAGAATTATTACAAATTATTTTAAGAAATTCGATAATAAAATGCCTTGACTCTAGAGTATCATCTAGTAGAAAAGGATTTATTAGGCTTTTTTCCTTTTCAATCCATTGCCCTTCAATTGATTCAACAAAAATCTTTGAATCATTATTGTTGGAAAGATACAATATCGTTGGCTTATACTTAGTTGCTTCAGAAATTAAAAAATTTGTTAGTACAGTCTTACCAGTATTAGCTGTGCCAAAAATACAAGTATTTCCTCTATTATTACTGCTAGCATGAAAATTCATAAAGTAAGGTGTTCCTTTCTCCGTTCTAAGCAAAGTTACCGCTTTACCCCATATGTTATTTTGGCTTCCAGTCGGAAAATTATGTAACGAAGCTAAGGCAGCTGTATTTTCTATAATTGTTGGAGCCAACCTTCTAATGTAAGAAAAGTTGCCTGGGAGTTGTGCCCAAAATGTCGATTCTAAGTTTATATCTTCTCGCACATGGATAATCCCAATTTTAGCAAGTTCTTTAGATGCCTGGGCAATTGACTGATCCAATTTTTTCAAGTCTGCTCCTATAATAGCAATAGAAATTTGTTGTTTACAAAATTGGTTTGGGATTGAAGCATCAAGATTCATTATCTTATCTATTCCTGTAATTTCAGCAAGCTTAGCATCCTTACTAACTTGTAAAATATATGCCTGTTCTTCAAATGCTTTAGATACTTCTTTTTTATCAACGAAATAAAATATTTCTGTCGCTATTAATTCTACAGGTAATTGTAAGAATCCATCAAGGGCAGCCGATGATACTTCTTGATATTCCTTTATTGAGATAATGGATGCAAACTTTTTGCCATGTTGACTTATTACTTCAATCTTATCGTTACCAACTGCATATTGATTAGACGCTAAAGCGTTAGATAAATTGCCAATTGGCACTAGGCAATATTCCTCGTTGAGATGGACTATTCTACGATATAAAAACATCAGATCAGAGTAAGACTCCTCTCCTTCAAATCTTATTCCTAACTTTACGGCACCAAAATCTTGTAAATCCAGAAGTATGGTATCAACAGTACTATTTAGCATTTTAAAAACACTATCTAAGTAGTTATTTTGGTAATTGACAAGTTTATCGAAAGACAAAGAAGTTATTAAAGAGTTGATATCTTTAACTTTAATGTTATTAGAATCATAAATTATTGAGATATATAAGGTATTAACAAATTTATCATCCCAGTAATTTTTTTGTTGCCATAGATTGTGAATATTAGCTGGTAATAATTTATTGTAAGGAGTTGTGTCATCTAAGTTTGTCTTACGTCGTACCGTATGTATCCAAAATGCAAAATTTTTATTACGAACATTTTTCTTGATAGCATTACGCACTACTTCTCGTAGATTGAATAGCTTATCACTAATATTTTCTGCATTAATACCGTTTATTTGAATAGTTTGAAGCAATTCCCCATTCTTAGTTAACAGAGTATTTTCATTATAATGGCAAGCAATCGGAATGAAATCCTCTGCAGAATTATTATACAGATCCTTATCAATTTTTCTTGAGTTACCAGCTATTTTAAACACCAGTGATACCTACATATATTATTTTGTTTTAGCATAACTATCTTAATCTTTAGTGGCATGAATTCGTTCTAACCCACCCATATAACTCACCAAAACATCTGGAACCGTTATTGAACCATCTGCATTTTGGTAATTTTCTAGAATTGCGATTATTGTTCTACCAATTGGTAAACCAGAGCCATTCAACGTATGGGCAAAAGTAGTTTCATTACTACCAAATTCTTTATATCTAGCTTTCATCCTTCTCGCCTGAAAATCTCCACAATTAGAACAGCTTGAAATCTCACGATATAGATTTTGACCTGGCAACCATACTTCCAAATCATAGGTTTTTTTTGCAGTAAATCCCATATCCCCAGTACAAAGCAACATAACTCTATATGGTAGATCAAGTTTTTTTAGAATGGTTTCAGCTGCATTAGTTATATATTCATGTTCACGTTTAGATTCTTCTGCAGTAGTTATCGTAACCAATTCAACTTTACCAAATTGATGCATACGTATCATACCTCTAGTATCCTTACCACTACTTCCAGATTCTGATCTGTAACAGGGGGTATAAGCAACATAACGTATAGGTAATTCTTCTCTAGCTATTATAGTATCAGATACCATATTAACGAGAGGTACTTCGCCTGTTGGAATTAGCCTGTAATTATTCACCGTTTCAAACGACTCTTCTGCAAATTTTGGCAATTGACCACTATTATACATAGCAACTGGTCGCACTAAAGATGGAGGAGATAATTCAGTAAAACCAAATTCCTCAACATGAGTATTAATCATAAAATTAATTAGTGCACGCTCTAACTTTGCTAAATCTCCTTTGAGAGTTACAAATCTACTACCAGACATTTTAGCTGTACGTACAAAATCCATCATACCTAAACTTTCACCAATCTCAAAATGCTGCTTAGCAAATAGTGGAGATGTTTTTGTTGTAATGTCTCCGACTGTTCTGAGCAGTTGATTCATACTTTCATCAGTACCGTATGGTACATCATCATCAGGAAGATTTGGCAATACATCCAGCATATCGTTTAGCTGATGATTACTATTTAATTTTAGATTCAGTTCTTCTAATTTTTCATTTATGTGTTCCACATCACGCTTTAGTTCTTCAAATTCCTTACCAGTCTTATTAGGCATGTTACCTAGACATTTAGATTTTTTCTTTCTTGCATGTTGAAATTGTTGAATAAGATTAGTTAGCTGACGTTTGCTTTCATCTAGCTTGGTAATTTTATCGGACATTGGGACAATTCCCCTTTTGATAAGTAAATCATCAAATTCCTGTTTATTTTCCCTAATCCATTTTATATCTAACATCTAATTTCCTCGGTTTTCTACAAATTTACACATAATAATGGAAGTTTCATATAATAAAAGCATCGGTATTGCAAGGGCAAATTGGCTAAACACGTCCGGTGGAGTTAAAATGCCAGCAATAATGAAAATAATTATTATAGACCATCTTCGTTTGTTCACTAAGTCTTTTGCTGTTAATATTTTCAATAAATTTAATATTAACATAATAATTGGTAATTGGAAAGCTACACCAAAAGCAATAATTAGCTGAATTACTAAGTTTAAATATTCGCTAATTCTGGCTTCTAGAACTAGTGGAATAATGACATTATGGTCTTCAAAACTCAAAAAAAATTGCCACGCACGTGGCATAACAAAGTAAAAAACAAAGATACCACCACACCAAAACAAAATAGGTGCCATAAAAAGGATAAAAGCCGCATATTTTTTCTCATGTGAATATAATCCAGGTTTTATAAATAAAAAACATTCTATGGCGATAATTGGTATAATCATGATAAAAGAAACAAAAGCTGCAAGTTTTATGTAAGTAAAAAATGCTTCAGTAAGACCAGTATATATCACTCTTCTTATACTAGCATGACTTAATTCTGCAAGTGGTTCTAATAAAATATTATATATATCACTACTAAAATAATAACAAATAATAAAACCAATAATGAAGGCAGCAAGCACTCTTAAAAATCTAACTTTTAGCTCTAAAAAATGTTCTTTAAAGGTATATGATTTCATAAATTTACTATTTTATAATAAAATATGTGAGCGTTCACAGAAAAAAGCTAAAGTACAAAACGTCATTACAAAAAGACGTGAGCCGATGAAGCAATCCATAAAAGTGATTAGAAATGGATTGCTTCGACCATTACATGGTCTCGCAATGACTTATAGCTTAACCAGAATATAACGGTAGTTTAGTCATAATTATTTACTTTTTTTGATAGCACTTCATCAAGTTCTTGTCTAAGAGCTTCAGGAAGTTTTTCTATTTTATTGGGAGATTCTGTAGATTGTGATTCTTTTAACACATTTGTAGTATCAACAATCTCTGATTTTATGGGTAATTTAATGGATTCCAAGCTATTTTGTGGTAGAGTCTTTATAAGATTTTTACTTAAATTATCTAGATAGGGAGTAGTCGCGGATTCTTTAAGCCATTTTGGATATTTATCAATATTAGTATTTTGTATAACGTCTTTTAGGGTTTTTGCTTGTAAATAACTACCAGAAAAGAAAATTATTAGGACTAGGAATATGAACAAACAAATAATCGTACCTCTAAGCATGCCGACTGCTAGACCTAGAGATTTGTCAATGATTCCACCACTTATAAAGGAAATCGTCAAAAGAAATTGACGGGTTAAGAAAGAGCATAGGATCAAAGATATAATATATGAAATAATTCCAGAGGTAATTATCAATGCAATATGGTTAATAAAATATCGAGTAATAATTTCAGTAATATATAGAGATAAGTAATAGGCAAAAATAATTGAGAATATAAAGCCAAGTAAGCTAATAGTAAGTTTTATTAGTCCCCTATAGGCTCCGAGCATTGACGAAGCAGTAATAATTGCCAGTATTATTATATCAAACCAAGTAAACATTAGACTTTTTAAAAAATTACTTTAGGTTTAGAATAGGTGTAGGATATATTTATTATCATATTCAAAATTTTTATTGAATAGGCGTAATTTAACACTATATGTATATAAAAGCTAGTGTATTAACATAATTATAGACTAAATAAATTTAACAATACAATAAACATTATGAATGAAAATAATAAAATTTTTGATAATTTATCTGGTAAAGTTTTGATAGCTACTCCTTACATGCTTGATGGTATATTTAATAAATCACTTGTTTATATGCTCTCTCATACAGCAGAAGGAGCGATGGGCTTAATTTTCAATAATTTAGTGAATCATATAGAGATAAAATCGTTTTTTAAAATAGCTGATGATCGGCTAGATAATAATGTTATGATGCCTATATATTTGGGAGGACCAGTTGAGCATGAACGTGGGTTTTTTCTGCATTCTGATGATTATAACGAGAATTTATTATTGAAATTTCAGAATCATTTAGCAGTTAGTTCTAATCCTCAAATTCCTCATGATATTGCTTCTGGTCATGGTCCTAAGAATAGTTTGTTTATTATTGGGTATACTGCTTGGAAAGCAGGGCAGCTTGAAGCAGAGATTAAGGAGAATTTGTGGATAATAACCGATTGTGATAAGGAGTTTATTTTTTCTGGTCGTCCAGAGCATAAGTGGCACAATGCTTTGCAAAATCTTGGTATCAAAGAATCTCACTTTACTTCAAGAATGGGTAATGCTTAACAACCCCAATTTCGGATTAACTTTGTTAATCCAAAATTGGAATAATATACTCTGCTGCTTTGAAGAATTGGTTCCGCAAAACTTCGGGGCATTCGCGTGCTCACGTACTAGTTGTACGCTCCGCTCGCTCACCCCTTATTTTACGTTCCAATTCTCCAAATCATTTGAGTATAATGTAAACAATCAGGCTAGAAGCGGTTCGTCGCCTGATTATTAAAATAATAAAAATGGCTAATAATCTTATTTTTCAGATTAAAAATAAGTGAGCGTTCACGATTTTTTTGCTATTTTCTTATTATGAATAAAAAATCTGCTCGTCAAACGTCATTGCGAGGAGACCATAAGGTCGACGAAGCAATCCATTCTTGGTCATTTTTTTGGATTGCCGCATCGCCGCAAAGCGGTTCCTCGCTAATAGACGTTTTGTACTTTAACTTTTTTCTGTGAACGCTCACCTTTTTCTATAGTCTTATCCATTTTTTTCATGAGATTCCCTGACATCTTGCCAAATTCTATTTTTAGAGATATGAAAGAAAATTGTAAAAATTACTAAAAATATCATCACCTTCAAACCCATAGATTTACGGTTTTCCATTTCAGGTTCAGCCGCCCATTGTAAAAATACTGTAACATCCATAGCCATTTGTTCGACCGATGAGTTTGTTCCGTCTATATACTTTACTTGTCCATCTGCCAGTGGAGCTGGCATGGCAATTTGACTATGCGGAAAATATGGATTGTAACTTAATCCTGGCATTAATTTAAAATCCTCAGGTGGATTAGTATAACCAGTAAGTATGGAATATACATAATTTGCCCCATCAGGTCTTGCTTTAATAATCAATGATAAATCAGGCGGATCTGCTCCGTTGTTAGAAGCTCTTGCTGCTTGTTCGTTAGGGTAAGGGCGAACAAATGGATCAGATGGTAGAGCTGGTCTTTCAAACATTTCGCCTGCATCATTGGGTCCATCTTGCACAGTGTAATTTTTTGCTATTTCTTTTATTTCTTCATCTGAAAATCCTATATCTTTAAGATTACGATAATATAAATTATAAAGACCATGACAGCTACTGCATACTTCTTTATAGACCTGAAAGCCACGCTGAGCAGCTTTTCTATCAACACTAGAAAAGATTCCGTCAAATGACCAAGCAATCTTTTTGGTAGGCAATGCTTCGTTGTTGGCAGTGACAGTAGTTGATATTAACAAAACTAACAAACAAAGGTAAAACTTGATATGAGAGCATAGTAAACTGGCGTTATTGCGAGGAGCTACTTTAGTGGCATTGATGCAATCCATATGATAAGTTTCATGGATTGCCACACTCACGTACGTTCGCTCGCAATGACGTGTATGCAACCCAAACGTCATTGCGAGACCATGTAATGGTCGAAGCAATCCATTTTTGGTTACTTTTATAGATTGCTTAATCGGTCTGAAGTCTCCTTGCAATGACGGAGTAATGCTAATCTGGTTAGCTATAATTTTATCATCTTTCATATAGAATCCGGTAATGGCAGAGTTTTTTCATACTTGCTAATTAGAGGTACTGCAATGAGAAAATGAAAGAAATAATAAGTAGCAGCAAATCGACTTAAGGTAATATAAGGCTCTTCTGCTGGTTGTCCTCCAAGATATCCTAATACCAAACAGTCAACTATAAATAGCCAAAAAGCTATACGAAACATTGGTCTATAATTGGCACTTCTAACTTTTGAGCTGTCAAGCCAAGGTAAAATAAATAATAACAAAATACTAGAAAACATTAATATTACCCCACCTAGCTTTGACGGTACTGCACGTAAAATAGCATAAAACGGCAGAAAATACCACTCGGGAACTATATGAGCTGGAGTAACCAAAGGATTGGCTGGTATATAATTATCAGGATGTCCTAAATAATTTGGTTTAAAAAAGACAAAAAACGCAAATATTAGAAAATAAACACCGAATCCAACAAAATCTTTTACAGTATAATATGGATGGAAAGGAATAGTATCTTTAGGTGATTTAACATCGATACCCTTGGGATTATTTGATCCATGAATATGTAGTGCTACTAAATGGAGTAATACTAAAGCTACTATAATAAAAGGCAATAAATAATGTAAAGCAAAAAACCTATTAAGTGTAGGATTGTCAACTGAAAACCCTCCCCAAAGCCAGGTAACTATTGATTTGCCAATGATAGGTATAGCTGAAAATAAATTGGTGATTACAGTTGCTCCCCAGTAGCTCATTTGTCCCCAAGGTAGCACATATCCCATGAAGGCAGTAGCCATCATGGTAAGAAAAATTATTATGCCTATATGCCATAATAACTCTCTAGGTTTTTTGTATGAGCCATAATATAACCCTCTACAGATATGTAAATAAACGGCAGCAAAAAACATTGATGCTCCAACTGAGTGGATATAACGTATTAGCCAGCCATAATTGACATTACGCATAATTTTTTCAACACTCTCGAAGGCATAATCGACGTGTGGGGTATAATGCATAGCCAAAATAATGCCAGTAATTATCTGAATTACTAGAGCGATACCAGCTATTGACCCTAAGTTCCATAGATAACTCAAATTCTTGGGTGTTCGGTATTCGCCTAAATGTTTAAAGAACGAGAAAATGGGTAGTCGATAATCTATCCATTCTATTATCACATTGGATTTGTTTGGATTGGACTCTTCAGGATAATTACTTTCGTTCATAAATAATTATCCGATTTTAATTTTTGTATCAGAAATAAATTCATATGGTGGGACAGCCAAGTTTAAAGGAGCTGGTCCTTTGCGAACCCGACCAGATGAATCATACTGAGAGCCGTGGCATGGGCAAAACCAACCATCATAATCACCCTGGTTTGCAAGTGGTACGCAACCTAAATGTGTACAAATGCCTATAGTTACCAACCACTTATCATGTCCAGATTTCACTCTATCTTGGTCAAGTTCAGGGTCTATTAGCTCGGAAAGATTTACATTTCTTGCCTCAGCAATTTTTTCTGGAGTTCTATTAGTAATAAAAACTGGTTTGCCTTGCCATTTAACAGTGAGAGTTTGACCTGGTTGGATATGAGATAAATCCACTTCTATTGAAGATAGGGCAAGAACATCTGCTGAAGGGTTGAATGAATCAACAAGAGGGTAGGTAGCACACGCAGCTCCAACCACAACCATACTGCTGGCAGTTAAGGTTATAAAATCTCTACGAGTTGCCTTATCATAACAATTAGTATTTGACATAAACTGATCAGTATAATTTATAGATATCTGCGTAATATGTTACTATAAAAGTAACAAAAAATCAAGGACAGCTTAAGATCAAAGCAGTATACTCTATTATCCTCACTTACCATCAGTTGATTTATCATCACTATCCGTGGAATCACCAGGAGAATCATAAGGGTTACGATAAGGCAGCATTTCCGGTACTGTTCCATCTTTAGGTAGTAACTTATTTAATCCGTCCTCTAAAGCTTTCTCACCGGTTCCTTCTCTAACCTCGTATTTTGGCGGATCTCCTAGACAGTTCCAAAAATTGGTTAAACTTTCAAAGTTGGGACCTAATTTGGGGGTACAATGTTGGGCAATTGATTTGGAGGTATCAAGAATTTCAGTTGTAGCAGAGGTTACATATCTTATAAATCCAATTTGTTCAAGCCCCTTAGCTACCCAAAATAGTACTATCAAAGAAGCAACAGCTATCATAATATACCATTTGGCTATGATGCTCCACAAAAACATTCCCATAGGGTTAGCTGCTATTAATCTTCTTAAAGCTTGCCACATATATATAATTACCGAAAAATTATTAAAAAAACCTACGACTAGAAATTACATGAATTATAACAAAATAACAATTTTTTTATTAGTGCAAGGGTCAGTCTGGTGTATAATAAAAATTAAATGTTGTAAATATTCTTAATTAGATAGGATGAGAGATAAAATATGATCGGTAAAAGAAACATATTGATGCCCATCATAACAAAAATTAGATTGATATTATCAAAATTTTGTAAAACAAGACCACTAAGTATTATGCTGGGTATTAGTAGCGGCATGATTAATATTGCTAGCAGGTTAGTATTTGACCTAAAATAGCTTTGAACAGCTCCAATTAAAACTAACAGGCTACTGGACAAAATTAATAGTAGAGTTAGAGTGATAAAAAGATAGCTTATTGTTAGTATGTCAAGGTCGAAAATAATATAAATTATTGGCATATTTAATAGAGAGCTAGTAAAGGTGCTAAAAATTAGGGTAATTAATTTAGCGGCAATAATTTCACTTTCATTGAAGCTAGATAATAGTAGCTCTAAACTGCCGTCCTCGACATCTTGCTGAAATATTAGACTAGAAAAACCAATTAGAGCTATCGGTAAAACAATTACTGAAAAAATAATTCCAAATTTTTTAATATCTGTTTGATCATTAATTAAAGCAGTACTGAAAACACAAAATAAAAAAAATATAAATAGATATTTACTAATATTATTAATACGATTTTGAATTAAATATTCCCATTTTATTAGTTGTATTAGTTTATGCATATAACTATTTTCTTGTGAATTCTCTAATATTTTTTTACCCGCTAACTATATAGATGTTATATCTTTTGACTTCTGACGGGGAGACTAGCTGTATCAACATTGTTATAGACAAGTTCTTGACAGAGTAATTGACTTTATATATATTACGACTTACCTAAATGTTATAGATACTGGTAAAGGGGGGTGTAGCTCAGTTGGTTAGAGCATCTGCTTGTCACGCAGAAGGTCGCGGGTTCGAGTCCCGTCACTCCCGCCATTACTTATTAGGAATATTTTCGTTAACAGCATGATACTTATGGTATTTCCTCCGGTTAATTAGATTAAGCTTTAATAGTTTAGATTAATTACCTAAATAAATATAAATTCAAGTTATAAAGATACCACTTTTAACACTGTCTTATTTTCTCTTCATTCTTGTTGTGTAGCTTTTTTTTTCTAAAAAAATGATAAAATTACTTCCCATGTAAACCGTTGGAAAAAGTTAATGATTCCGTCATATTTTCCCCCTTGTAATAGGGTTAAAAATAGACTTTTTTGTAGGTCAAATTTCAGGATTTTTGTCTGAGAAGTTACATATGAGTTACATATGAAATTGTTATTAAGACTATAAAAAACCTGAAAGCTTAGAGGTATATGGTGGGCGATGAGAGACTTGAACTCCCGACATTCTCGGTGTAAGCGAGATACTCTACCAGCTGAGCTAATCGCCCATTCCCTAACAAGGGTGTATAAGTTTTATAACTTGACTTATTAAGTCATCGTAGACATTACAACTTAGCTTTTTACTTTTAATTGACTATTGGTTAGCACACAATAATATTACGATAACCTTTAACGGCAGAAAGTATATTTTATTGCTACCGACACTTAACCAAATAATGAGATAAAGCTTCTCAAAACTTGAACGTACGAATGCTGCACAAGTACTTACGGAGCCAGTTTTAAAAATAAATTACTACTTTAAAGCTTTCAAGCCTTCTTCAAGACCTTTCGTAGAAAATGGTAAATTTATTTGTTGACCAACTGAACTCATAAAACCTACACTAGGATTATCGTTACTTGATAAAATGGTTTTAAGATCGTTGTCTGATATATCGGCAAGAGCCTGACAAGAATCTTTTGTACAATTAACGTACTTACCTGGGGCAATTAATTTTTTAGAACTGATAATCAACGTACCTGGAGCAATAGAAACATCAGTAGGAATTATTTGTATCATTTTTAAACTTCTTGTTTTACCGCTACCAAAATAACCCACTTGATATATAGCTAACACTTGTTGTTTGTCATCTTTAGTAGAATTAATAGTCTGGCTTAAAAAACAAACTTGCTTTTTGTCAGCAGCTGTAGTGCAGTTAACTGCCCAATCCAAAAACTTTTGCCCCTCTTTCACTGCAGCATCAACTCTACTAGGATTACCGAGAAATAACCCTAAGCCTATTACAACAAGACCAGCTGTAACAAATAATGATCTTTTAACATAGTTTATCATAAATTCTACTATTTAATTGTTTATATTATCACGGTGGACAATGATAGACTCAAACTACCACCCCTTTTATTGCCTTTATTACATTTGACACTTAATCTATCATTCCTCACTCAAATCCTAATTTATAAGATTTTTTCGCTTGCTCGAACTTAAGAGCAACAATATATCTTAATTTAGTATGTTTGTCAATAACAAGTGATACGAAATGTCAATAACATTCTTATTTTTTAGGCAATGCCCTTTTACCAACACCCTTTACTAATCATAAGCAAAAGTTAATGTTACAGTAGTGCCTATGCCTATTTTACTTTGTAAATCAAATTTACCTTTCATTAGTTCAACCAACTTCCTAGTAAGTGGTAAACCAAGACCAGTTCCTTGATATTTTCTGCCAACGGTACTATCAATCTGCCCAAAGGTTGATAGTACTTTTGGAATATCTCTCTCATCAATTCCTATACCAGTATCTATAACTTGTACATAAACTAGCCCTGTAGATTCATTTTTCTCAGCATGAATTGTTATAGTACCTGATGCTTTGGTGAATTTTATAGAATTAGATAAAAGGTTAAAAAATACTTGTTTAAGCCTTTTGGGATCTGCTTTTATAACAATATGATCTTTTGGTAATTTTTCAATTAATTCCACTGATGCCTGGTCAGCTCTTGGCTTCATTATCCTCACAGTAGAAGTAATTAATTTATTTAGATCTAACTCAACAAAATCAACTAATAGCTTGTCAGCAGATGCTTTTGACAAGTCTAATATATCAGTTATTATACTGAGTAAATGCTTGCCTGCATCATTAATATCTTTTATATAATTACCATGCTCTTTGTTGTAAGGTGTAGACATCATAATTTCTGAAAAACCTATAATAGCATTTAGAGGAGTACGCAGCTCATGGCTAACATTGGCAAAAAATTTAGTATGAGCAGAACTTTCATTTCTAACCTTAATTACCGCTTCCTCTAATGCTTTATTAGCATCAAATTGTTGGTCTATAATTTTCTGTGCATAATTTGTATTACTCGTAACTATAACTAAGAATATTACCAAAATAATAAAAAAGGTTAGTAATACTTTTTCTTCCAGTTCTATAATACTTGACCATAAACTAGTAATATTGGTATTAATCTCTAACACCCCATCAACAGGGTAGCTAGATAGATCGCGGTTTATTATTGGAATGTAACTTGTTATACAAGATGCTTTCTCTACTTTCCCTGACATATGGAATATGGCTTTAGGAATTAATACATGAGTTGTTATCCCTTTAAAGGCTTTGTTAAAGGCTTGTTCTACAACCAGTTCTTTTAGAAAATATTTATCAATTTTACTAAGAATTTTTTGATACAGATTATCTTCAGGAGAGTTTTCTTGACTTGTTACTTGCATTGGAGAGCTGGTTATAATTTTATGACCTTGTAGATCATATAAAGAAATATAGGCATTGAGATTAACAAAAATATCAACTGAAGTAGTTGCAAACCTAATGAAATCCGCATCTCGCAATAAATTTATATAACCAAATTCATGTAACTTATTTACAGCAATTTTATTCCTATTCCAGACATTTTTTGTATAAACATCAGCTACTTTAATATTTGCTTCTCCAACTTGCTTTAAAATCATTTCTTCAATAATGAAGTAACGATAGTAAATCATGTTGACAATGATATTTATGAATAACCCAAAAAATGCCAGTCTAACAATATACTTATTTTGAATCATTAGATTTGCACATATTATTTAGAGTATAGTAGGTTATTCACTAGCACTAAGTTTTTTCTTTGTAGACGATTCCTTAGGCAATTTTTTATCACTCACTGATTTCAGCTGATCAAAAATACTTAAAGCTTGAGTTATAAAGCTTCCTGGTTCAGAAAGATTTGCCGGTAGAATTACTGTATTACTATCCTTGGCTAACTCACCAAAAGCAGATATATATTGTTCAGCAATTTTTAAAGCTACTGCATCGTTACCTCCAGATTTTTGAATAGAGGTGGCTATAAGCTCAATACTTTTAGCAGTAGCCATGGCTACTAATCCTATTGCTTCAGCCTCACCCTTAGCCCTATTTACTTGGTCAATATAGGAAGCTTCAGAATTTAATACAACTTGAGCCTTCTCACCTTCCGCATGATTTATTTTTGCTTGTCTATTGCCTTCTGAGTCTAAAATTTGTGCTCGTTTCTGACGTTCTGCCGCAACTTGTAACTCCATAGCTTTAAGTATTGTTTGTGGTGGTTGAATGTCTTTAATTTCATAACGCATACATTGTATCCCCCAATTGACTGCCGCTTGGTTAATAGCAGAGACAATAGCGATGTTCAAGGTTTCTCGTTCTTCAAAAGTTCTATCTAATGGTAATTTACCTATTTCTGAACGCATGGTGGTCTGTGCAAGCTGGGTAATAGCATAATATGGACTATTAACTCCATAAGATGCAGCAACTGGATCGACAATTTTTACATATAAAACACCATCTATTAATAACGTAACATTATCATTAGAAATTGCTGTTTGAGCAGTCACATCAATCGCTTCTTCCTTCAAAGTATGTTTGTAGGCTACTTTTTGAATCACTGGTATCAAAATATTTAAGCCAGGCTGCAAAACCCTATCAAATTTTCCAAATTTTTCAACAATCCAAGCTTGTTGTTGTGGCACAACCTTAACCATCTGTATAATAATAAGAATTGCCACGATACTACAAACTAATAATATATATTCCATATTTACTCCTTTATTTGACTTATGCTAGGAGTCTGTCGGGGATAACTAATTAATTATATTTTGAGCTATTTTTCGGCGAGAATAAATATGCTTTTTGCAGGAATAGTATACCTATTTCAAAAAAATCATGTTTATTCGCAGCCAAAAAGAGCCAAATATAGAATTACTTTAGTTATTTCCGACAAACTCCTAAGTTCTATAATAATTTTACTACGCTACCGTCATTAATCTTAGTAATTCCTTCCACTACTACCATATCCCCCTCCTTGATTTCGTTTGAAATAATCTCTGTCAATCCATTTAGAGTAGTACCTAGCTTAACATAAAGTTGGTACACTTTGTTATCATTAAGTTTATATACAAAATATTCACCCTTACTATTACTCTGTACAGATTGATCAGGTACGGCTAAATTCCTATGTTTATTAATAATTAAGTCTATATGTACATAGCTTCTATGTACAATATTACTATTAGAATCAACAATAACTTTAGCACTTATAGTACCATTATCTGAAACATATTGTGAGATTTCAGCAATTTTTCCATTAATCTTATCGCCATTATTATCAGTTATCACTAAATCAGTGGATCTTGACACCTGATTATAAAGCCTTTCAGGTAACTCCATTAAAATACTCTTAGTGGTAGAATTTTGAGCAATAATGCTAAAAAGATAATTTCCTTGTTGTACCTTATCTCCTATTCTTAGTTTTATTATACCAATATTGCCATCAAATGGTGCTACAATAACCATATCGTTGTAACTATTCATTGCTTTAGTAAAAGCCAGCTTGGCTGCTTCTAAATCGCTATTTGATTTTTCTAGTACATCACTACTAATATATTTTTTGGTAAATAATGCCTTATCACGGCTATAAGTAGCCATAGCCGTTTTTAAAGAGACTTCTGCTTGTGACTTAGTTGATATAGCTAAATCTTGGTCAATAATAAGCAAAATATCCCCTTTGTGAACCTTACCCCCTTGAGAAGTAGATACTACATCAACTGTACCGAAGCATTTGCATAATAATCCCGACTCGTATCATTTTTACATTGTCCTACAATGCTGAAAACATTATGCAAATCAGCCATTTGTACTTATACTGGCTTTTACCGGAATGCCCTCTTGTTCTTCAGCGATAGCACAGCAAGAAATAATGCATATACTTACAAAAACAATTAATTTATTCAACATTTCAAATACCATATTAAAGTTTTAAATCTGTTAGCCAACGATGTTCTTTCTCTAAAATCTCAAAACGAATTTTTTCACTTTTCTTATCAAGTTCTGGCTCCGGCACTAGAGAAGCTCCATTAAATTCAAACCCATAAAAATTAATCTGTAATTTAGCACATATTTTTTCCACCGACTCAATATTTTCTAAAACATCATCAACGAATATTATGGTTTTAGGATAATAATTTTTCTTGTGTAAAATATTCTCTAATACTACACCTTTATCAATATCGGCAGTCAGAATCACCCCTTCTTTCATCATTGGTCTACCATTGATACTATTTTCAATATGTAATTCATCAATTAATATTTCCTCTTTTATGGGAGTAGATTTCATAAAATCTATATTTATTCCTTTAAGCTCTTTTAAACGCCAATTGGTAAAATCCTCAATAACACCAAATTTGCCTGTATATAATTTAGTCAGAGCAACAGTTGGAATTTGCTTCTCCCATAATTTACTCAGTATATCAGCTATATGGGTGTCCACTAAGCGAATAGTACGATTTTTTAAAATAATACTAAAAAAATGGTGTCTTTCTTCTCTAGTAAGGCGGTTTTTGCTTTCAGCACGCCACTGCCGTCTATAAGGATGAGTTAAACGATACTCATCTTGATCCATGATTAGTACGTCATCCACGTCAAAAAGTACCAAACTATCTTGATCTAGGTTACCTATCATTTCTGAAATTTTTAAAAAATCAGAAATTTTAGTTGTTTTAGTAACTGTGTACTTATTTGTCATATGTCTATATCATTAGCTTTAATATCTCACCTTACGCACCTCAGTTTTGGATTAGAATTTAAAAATTCTAATCCAAAAACTGGTAAAACAATGACGTTTGGAAGGTGAATTAATAATTTATTATTTCTTCCAAAGAATTAGCAATTATAGCTAAATCTGATTCTCGTGCAAGGTTGTGATGCCCATCTTTTATTAATTTTATCACTACTATATCACTAGTAATCTTTTCTACCAGCTTACTTGAGATGGTATAAGGCACATCAGTATCCAGCATCCCATGAATTAAATGAACGGGTTTTTTAAGATTAATACTATTTGAGTTTAGTAACAAGTGATTTTTAGCTTCAAGTATCAATTGATAACTTATTGGGTATTTATAGTCAATTGATGAGAAGTTGGTGACGTCGTCACTCGTCGCTCGCCTATTACTTATAGGCGTCGCTCCATCGCTCCTAGTCCCAAATTCTCTTGAATTGACTATACCATTACAATCACGCCCATTAAACTCAAGCCATTTTTGCTGTTGCATTTGTATTTTTTGAATTTCAGTTAAATTTTCCCAAATAGTTTCCGTAAAATCTAGTGCTGGAGCAAGAGCAATAAGACCACAAATTTTACTAGGAAATTTTATAGCAGCAAGAATAGCGAGCCAGGCACCCATACTGGAACCTATTATAATAGTTGGTTGTATGATAAGTTTATTTAACACCAGCTCAACCCCCATAAGCCAAGAGCCAATAGTTTCATCTAGAAAATTACCTGATGATTTTCCATGACCAAAATTATCAAATGTGATAAAATTATAATCATGTTTCTTACAGTAATTTTCAAGAAATACAGCCTTTGTACCATTCATATTTGACATCAAGCCATGTAAGAACATTACGTAAGGCATATTTTTTTTGTTGCTTTTATAATGATTATAAGTGATAAATTTATTCTTTTCTGTATTATATATTTTTTCCATTTAAATTATTTAATTAATGATTTCATCAGATTCACCCAAACGATACCATAAACCAACCATTTTGCAAGTAGTTCCATCTTTATCCTCTGGTGGAGTAGAGAGAGGGACAATTGAAGTGGCAAAAATGTTAAAAAAAGTTGATTATAATGTTATTGTAGTCTCATCTGGTGGTTCATTAGTTGAAGAGTTAGCAGTTGCAGATATACCACATATTTCTATGAATAGTGCTACTAAAAATCCTTTTTCAATATGGAAAAATGCAAGGACTTTATCAGAAATAATTAAGGAATATGACGTAGATATAGTACATGCAAGATCGAGAGCTCCAGCTTGGAGCTGTTATATGGCAGCAAAGGCTACTAATACCAAATTTTTAACAACATTTCATGGCATTTACAACATCTCGAATTTGTTCAAACATTTCTATAATAGTGTGATGATTAAAGGCGAGAAAGTCATAGCTGTATCTAATTTTGTAAAGCAACATATATTAACTAATTATAAAATTTTAGAAAATCAAATTACTGTAATACGTCGAGGAGTAGATTATCGTTATTTTGATCCCAAAAATGTTACAGAAGAAAAGTTATTAAAATATAAAAAGAAATATAGTATATCTAACAGCACTCCTATAATATTGTTACCATCAAGATTTTCCAGTTGGAAGGGACACATTACCCTTGTTGAAGCACTCGGCAAATTAAAACATCTAAATTTCTACTGTCTCATGGTTGGGGATTTATCTAAACACCCAAATTTTACAGATCGAGTAAAATCTCTTATAAACATATTGAAACTACAAAGTAAAATTCAAATTTTTGGTAATGAGATTGATATGCTCAGTCTTTATGGTGTTTCAGATATAGTTTTATCTACTTCGATTGAGCCAGAAGCATTTGGTCGAACTATAACTGAAGGACAAGCAATGGAAAAATTAGTAATTGCTACAAATATTGGTGGAGCTATTGAAACAATATCAGATACAAAAACTGGATTTCATGTTAAACCAAACGATGCTATCGATTTGGCAGAAAAAATCGAACATTGCTTATCTATACTTAAAACAGGTGAAGGTAAAAAAATACAACAAGCAGCAAGAAAAGCAGTAATCGACAACTTCTCCCTTGATTTAATGCTCAGTAAAACTTTAGATATATATAAGAAAATGCTTTGAAATCATAAAAAGTTAAGAATAGTACTTAGTGCTTAATTACTTTTGTGATATGTAATTAATATTAGATAATTACAAGAAGTAATTAAACTCAAATTAAAACCACTTGACAGGGGCTTTATAATAGTTTAGGTTGCTTGAAAATGAGCATGAGTATTAAATGAATGCAGTAGATTCTTCTTTCACTATGTGGAATAGAGCTAGAAATAGTAAATTTAGACACGTTGTTTGGCCTATTAGATCTAATGAGTTGGTAAAGTTTGTACCTATGGCTTTACTAATATTCTTTATTCTCCTTAACCAGAATCTAGTACGTAGTATCAAAGATAGCCTGGTAATAACATTAATTAGTTCGGAAGTTTTAAGCTTTATAAAACTTTGGGGCGAGATGCCTGCGGGCATCTTATTTGTTATCCTTTATTCCAAACTTTGTAATATTATGACAACTGAGCAAGCGTTTAGGATCATATTATCTTTTTTCTTGGGATTTTTCCTATTATTTACCTTTGTTTTATTTCCATATCGGGAATATTTTCATCCAGACCCTCAAGTAATAGAACATTATGTTACTACACTTCCACATTTAAAATGGTTTATCATCATTTGGGGAAAATGGAGTATTGTGTTATTTTATATAATGGGGGAATTATGGCCAATGATTGTATGTACGCTGTTATACTGGCAACTTGCTAATAAGATTACCACTACTGAAGAAGCTCCAAGATTCTATTCGTTTTTCTCCTTATTTGGTCAAACTAACTTACTAATATCTGGTAGTGTAATTGTCTATTTTGCCAAAGGTAATCACTTCTTGTTACCTCTATTTTCTCATCTTAATGACCAAACAGAAATTCTCCTAAAATCATTCATGGTAATTATTATAATATCTGGGCTGATCTGTTTGAGTTTACATAGATTCGTTGAATTGAAAATTGTAGAAACTACTAAAAATATTAGATATAAAAATAAAAGAACCGATATACTAAAACTAGGATTAGTTGAAAGTAGCAAAATAATTCTTACATCGAAATATTTAGGAATTATTTGTGTATTAATGGTTTCATATTCCATGTCAATAAACTTAATTGAAGGATTATGGATGTCCAAAACCAAGGAGTTATATCCTACTACCCAGGAATTTATATCTTACAGTGGTAATGTGTTCTTTTGGACTGGGGTATTTACTTTAATTTGTGCTTTTCTAGGTAGTAGTTTAGTTAGAAGTTGTGGCTGGTTTTGGGGAGCTATACTCACTCCCGTTGTAATTTTACTCTCAGGAACGATATTTTTTTCCTTTGTTGTATTGGAAAAACCTTTATTGGCAATTATGACTGGTCTTAGTCATATTTCTCCATTAATGATAATTGTTTTTATAGGTGGTTTGTGGCATGTTTTAGGGAAGGGAGTGAAATATTCGCTTTTTGATTTTACTAAAGAAATGGTCTATATCCCTCTTGATAGTGAAATGAAAACTAAGGGAAAAGCTGCTGTAGATGTACTTGGTGGCAAAATAGGAAAATCTGCTGGTGCCATTATCCAATTTGTTTCTTTTAGTATTTTTCCAAATGCTGTACATAATGACCTAGCAGGTTTTCTCATGGTGGTTTTTCTTGTGGTTTGCATAGTTTGGATTTTTGGTGTAAAAGTCTTAAGTCGATATTATAAAAACTTGCTAGCACAGCAGAAGTAAAGTTTTGCAGGAAGTATAATAAATTTAGGAAAAAATTGATGACATACGTACCAATGGTAATTGAGCAAACCCCTAGAGGGGAAAGAGCCTATGATATATATTCTAGGTTATTAAAAGAACGTATCGTTTTTGTTTGTGGTCAAATTGAAGATTATATGGCAAATATAGTGGTTGCACAATTATTATTCCTTGAGGCAGAAAACCCAGAAAAAGATATTTTTATGTATATTAATTCTCCTGGTGGTGTTGTAACTTCTGGTTTGGCAATTTATGATACTATGCAATATATTAAGCCTAAGATTTCTACTCTTTGTATAGGTCAAGCTTGTTCTGCTGGTTCTCTGTTACTTACTGCTGGAGAGAAAGGTATGCGTTATTCTCTACCGCATAGTCGTATAATGATCCATCAACCATCAGGTGGTTACCAAGGACAAGCTACAGACATAGAGATTCACGCTAAAGAAACCATGAAACTAAAAAGGATGCTGAATCTCTTATATGTTAAGCATACAGGGCAAGAACTAGAGACTATTGAAAAAAGTATGGAACGTGATAATTTCATGGATCCTGAAGTAGCTAAATCATTTGGGCTTGTTGATGAAATTATCACTGATAGAGCAAAAATTTTAGTAAAAAAATAAATTATGATGGTACGGGAAGAAGGTACGAATGATCTTGTTATTCATCTTTCTTCTTATCATCTTTCATTCCTTCCTTAAAAGCTTTAAGACCTTTAGCAAGATCTGACATTACTTGAGGCAATTTACCAGCACCAAACAATACTAAGATAATTAATAAGATCACTAATAAGTGACTGAAGCTCATTCCCATAATATCAATTTTGTAAGTTTTAAGTTAAAGTTATTATAGCAAATATTGTTAATTTTATCTAGTATGAAAGAATGCAGATATATCAATATGAAAACATTCAAAACTAATATCATTAATATTTATGGTGATCAAGGTAAAGTTTGGTTAGATGATTTACCAAGAATTGTCGATGAATTGGCTGGAAAGTATGGCTTGTCTGACTTAAAGCCAGTTGAAAATTTGAGCTACCACTATGTTCTAGAAGGTTTTCAAGGTAATCAGCCGATCATTTTAAAGTTGGGGCTAGATATTGACGGGCTTAGGAGAGAATTAGCAGCTTCAAAAGTTTTTTGGGGATTTGGTAGTGTAAAGGTTTTGGCTGAAAACAGTGGCTTATTACTACTTGATAGAGCTATTCCTGGTATATCATTAAAATCATATTTTCCTACTAAAGATTGTGAGGCTATTCAAATAGCATGTGATGTAATGACAAGATTACACCAAGGATATTTGTTACCTATAGAAGGTTTCCCTTATGTCAACGATTGGTTGGCAGTACTAGATAAAGAATGGGATATACCAACTTATTATTTAGAAAAAGCTCAAAAATTGCGAGATAAACTACTTAATACATCGCCAAGGTTAGTTTTATTGCATGGTGACTTACATCATGATAATATTCTGCAAAACGGTGATGATTGGGTAGTTATTGATCCTAAAGGGGTTATTGGTGAACAAGCATATGAGGTAGCAGCCTTTATTCGCAATCCTTTTCCTGAAATCCTTGCCTTAAAAGATGTTGAAAGTATTATTGCAAATCGTATCACTAAATTTGCAACTATCTTGGGTTTAAATACTCAACGAATTAGCAATTGGTGTTTTGTTCAAGCTGTACTCTCCTGGGTTTGGGCTTTGGAAGATGGTTGTGATGTGCTTATTTGGGCAGACCTTACAAAAATCTTTGATAATTTGCTTGTTAATATGAAAATTAATCACCAGATATAGCTAACCCGATTAGCATTTAGTCATATAGTCAATTGGCGAGAAATTGGTGATGTTGTTACTCGTCGCTTGCCTCCTATTAAAGATATATTCAACAACCACTCTATCTTTCTCTGACTAAGTTACTAGGAGTAAGATTGACCACAGTCTTGCCTGCTAGTTTAAGGAATGGCAACAAGTTCTGCACTGTCTACACAATTAATGGTAAATTAAATTCAATGGCAAAAGCAGATTTCTCATCAGCAGTGAAACAATCTTCTGAGACTAATGTACGCTTCCAAATTTCAAAAAACAGTTCAGGTGAGCAAGCTTCTTTAAGATCTTGTAAATAAGTGTACTTTTCAAGAAAATTTAAAACCGGGAAGAAGCTCGAGCTACCTAATAAAACATGTTCAGGCAGACCTTTATAACTATCTACGGTAACCTGCTGCAGCTCTTTATCAGAATAAAACTTCCATAATTCAGGCATTAATATGTTTTCTTCTTGAAAAAAAATGCAGAAGATTGTGAGACAAAAACTGATCATATGAGGAGCAGATATGGCGACCCTGTACAACCCGTTCTTCATCATCCACTGTTTTTATCGCAGTTTCAAAAAACCCCTGAAAGACCATCAGCTCATCTTGCTGGTTGAAATGATCTTGTTCAACATGCTTATGCACGGTTGAGCCTTTTTTATCAAACAGTGGGGTAAAATATTTTTCTTCTTTTTGTGCATGCATTTTTAGATCAAATGCAATATTATCAAAAGAATCTCTAATACTAGTTACAGCTACTATTTTTCGAAAATCTGTTTTACCTAGCTTCTCTCCAAACTGGTGCAGCTCCTTACGAATGAACTTATGTACACTTCTATACAAATCATATCTTATTTTCATTTTATTTATACTTCTTAATTAAATTAGAAGCTTATATTTTAACATAATACCGACCCCGTTGCAAATTTTTTACAGGAATATTCGGCATTGCCCCACAACTAATAGATAGAAGTGTGATATTTTACTTAACCCGAGTTTGATATAAGCAATACATATGACATGCTTCATGGATTGCCACGCTCACATACGTTCGCTCGCAATGACGTATGTACGCCTATATTAGAAATAGATTGCTTCTTGGCTTATACCAATTCCCGAAATTAATTTATGTTGGTAATTTGTGCGTCGATCCGGTACTCGCATCCTCACGTACATTTAAGTACGCTGCGGTGCTGCGTTCCGTGTCTCCTACAAATTCCTCAACCTAAATTAATTTCGAGAACTG
>JAJIYL010000037.1 GCA_020881195.1 Rickettsia endosymbiont of Pseudomimeciton antennatum
ATCAGGGCTATAGGGTAAATTTAAAGTGATTTATTAACTATAAGCCGGATACATGACTGCATTCGATTTTTTTGCTGTTATATATTATTTTTTTCTTGCATTATCGGGTAGGTCCATACATGGATTGCTTCGTCGGCTTACGCCTCCTCGCAATGACGATGTGTTGCAAAGTAGCTCCTTGCTAATGACACCAGGCTATTTTTCCTATGGCTTTTAAATGCCATGCGTAAGGTGAAATACTATTATTTACATTTTATATTTTAAATTTATAATTGCGGGTGGCTATAAAATTATATAACTAATTATAATAGGGAAATGGTATTAAGACCATGATCACATAAGAAATCTATTCAACAGTATACTTTGATCTTTATTGAGCAAAGTGATAAAATAGAGTTAGAAAAAATATTAAAAGTATATAGTTTATCGGTCGCGATCGCGACCGATAAACTTAAGAAAAGGGAGAAGAACTTATGCCTAGTATAATTCAAGTATCTAAGGAAGAAGGTATTCAAATCGGGATACAAGATGGCATCAAAATCGGAGAAGCTAGAGGAGAAGGTAAGTTAATAAAAATGATGATAAAAAATGGTAACTCTATTGAGGAAATAGCGAGAATTACTAGACTACCTATTACTAAAATCAATGAATTACTGAAAGTACAGTAGACTTACCTAGGTAAGTCTACTAAGATATCAAGTTTTAGCTCCGAAAGATTGGCAATACTGGATTTTAATAGGAATATAAAATAAAGAAAACTAAAAATTATGTCATCATTTCTTTCACAACAACATAAGAATATAGGTATAGTTGGTTTGGGTAAGACTGGTATGGCTGCTTATCAATCACTAAATAAAGTAGCTAGAATAATTTGTTATGATCAAGTAAGTAGTAGTCGGGATGCTTTTAGTAAAGTTTATGGAAACGATAATTTGGTTAGCTTGTCTGATCAGCGATGGTATAATCTTGATAAGATACTGTTGAGTCCAGGCATTCCCTTGTCCCATAACATTGTTACAATAGCTAATACCCGTAATATACCAATAACCTCAGATATAGACCTATTATTTGAGGAAGTTGAATTTACAAAGCCTAGGACAGCTAATTTCATTGGTATAACTGGTACTAATGGTAAGAGTACTACTACTGCTCTAACTGGTCATATTTTACAATCTTGTGGTTTGGATTACCCAGTTGGCGGAAATATTGGTTTTCCTGCTTTAAGTATGGGATTAGATTGTCAAGGGTATGTGTTAGAGCTATCTTCATTTCAGCTAGACTTATTAAGGAATTTTAAAGCTAAAATTGCTGTGCTTCTTAATATTACCGAAGATCATTTAGACCGATATAATAATATGCAAGGCTATATTGCCGCTAAAAAGAAAATCTTTGATCGAATGGACAAAAATTCATTTGCCATAATTAGTGTTGATAATGAAATTACCAACACTATCTTCCTAGAATTACAAAAGGAAAATACCATAAATTTAATACCAATCTCTATTGGTAAAATTCTTAATGAAGGAGTGTCAATTTGCAATAATGTTGTTTATGATAATATTTTTGAACCGATTACTATTAATCTACCAAATAATAGCTCTTTACAAGGCATACATAATCAAGAAAATATTGCTGCCAGTTATGCGGCTTGCCGGATTATAGGGGTAAGACCAGAACAAATAATTGCTGCTATTGAGTTATTTAAGGGGTTACCACACAGAATGCAATATGTTGGTACAATATACTCAGATCATTCGAGTATGATAAAATTTTATAACGATAGCAAAGCTACCAATGGCATTGCTGCTTCTAAATCCATTGCAGCACTTGATAATATATATTGGTTAGCTGGAGGGGTGGCAAAAGAAGGGGGAATAACAAATCTAGAGCCATGGTTTGATAAGATTCGTAAGGCTTATCTTTTTGGTCAAGATAAAGAGCTTTTTGCATCGTCACTTAAAGGCAGGGTAGATTTCCAAATTTGTCAAGATTTAAAGGAGGCTTTTAATGCTGCCGTTAAGGATGCAATGGAGGATACAAACTATCTAAAAAATATTTTACTAGCTCCAGCTTGTGCCTCTTATGATCAATTTAAAAATTTTGAAGAACGCGGAAATCTATTTATAGAATTATATAATATTATTACTAATAATGATCAAAGATAATTATAATAATGAATTATCTAACAATTACCTAAAATGGTGGTGGCGTAGTATCGACCAGCAAGTGATTATTGCTTTAGTCATCCTGTTTGTTTTTAGTATGATGTTGGTTACCACAGCAGGACCAGTAGTAGCAAATAGAATTGGACTTAATGAGCATTACTTTGCCTCTAGACAATTATTTTATCTTGCTAGTGCTTTGCTACTTATTATCATTTGCTCTTCTTTCTCAAGAAAATGGCTAAAGAGATTATCAATTCTAGGATTTATTGCTAGTATAGTATTATTAATTTTAGTTAGATTTTATGGTTATGAGGTCAAAGGGGCTATTCGTTGGATTAATATTCTAGGTTTTTCGATGCAGCCTTCAGAATTTATAAAACCATTTTTTGCGGTAGTGGCGGGTTGGATATTATCACTGAAATTTGAAGGGGAATTTCCAAGTTTTTCTATCTGTATAGCTTTGTATGCTATCATTGCCTTATTATTAATTATCCAGCCAGATTTTGGTATGTTAGTGATGGTTACGGCGGTGTTTGGTATTCAACTTTTTATTGCTGGTATGCCAATATTTTGGATTGTGCTTGCTGCTTTTATACTACTATTTGGCGTTACAGCAGCTTATTTTTGGCTGCCTCATGTAGCACAAAGGATTAATAGTTTTTTTGATCCGGAGAGTATTAGTAATTATCAAGTTAGTAAGTCAATCAGAGCATTTGAGCATGGTGGTTTGTATGGTTGTGGTCCTGGTGAAGGAGCGGTAAAACAAGTATTGCCGGATTCTCATACTGATTTTATTTTTGCTGTTGCTGGTGAAGAATTTGGAGCAATTATCTGCTTGATAATTGTAGGGATATTTGCTTTTATAGTAATTCGTAGTTTACTAAAACTGATTAATGAAGATGATAAATTTACTCAATTGGCAGCAAGTGGTATTGTTGCACAGATAGGTTTACAAGCCATAATTAATATAGGTGTTACCTTGAATTTATTACCAACCAAGGGTATGACCTTACCTTTTATTAGTTATGGTGGTTCTTCAACTTTTGCCATAGCTATGGCTACAGGGATGTTGCTTGGTTTTACCAAACATAAAACTTCCCTTACTAACTATAAAATTCAAGATATTGACATATGAAGGATATAATTGTTGTGGGTGGCGGTACGGCAGGTCACCTGTTCCCTGCTATTGCTTTAGGTGAAGAATTGATAAAGCGAGGGTATAAATTACACCTTATTACTGATGTTAGATGTCAAAAATATTTAACTGAAGATTTAAAACTTATTCTACATGTAATAAATTTTAGATTACCAGCTAAAGGGTTATTTAATAAGTTTAAATTATTGTTTTCTTTATTATTTGTGACTTTTAAGATGTTATTGCTATTAGTGCAGGTCAAACCTTATGTTATAATTGGGTTTGGTGGCTATCCAACAGCCCCTCCTTTGATAGCGGCTGTATTGTTACGTATTCCTATTGTAATTTATGAACAAAACTGCTTTATTGGTAAAGCCAATAGATTTTTCTTAAGATGTGCCAGGAAAGTTGCTCTTACCTATGAGGAAACTAAAAATTATAATATTGTTGATAACAACAAGAGATTGGTTATAGGAAATATAGTACGGGAGAATGTTAAAAACCTGAAAGTTAAGGATAATTTTAGCAATGATATTTTTCGAATATTGATTTTTGGTGGGAGTCAAGGAGCAAAAATTTTCTCTACTTTAGTACCGGAAGCTATTAAGATGTTAGTGCAATCAAACCCTGATATTAAACTACATATTACCCAACAAGCTCCTCTAGAAGATCTAGATAATATTGCTAAAATTTATAGTGAGCTAAACATCCCGCATAAAGTATCTGACTTTTTTTATGATATGGAGCAGCAATATGCAAGTCAAGAATTAGTCATATCAAGAGCCGGGGCATCTACTATTTCTGAGCTTAGCTATATTGGATTGCCGGCAATTTTTATTCCGCTACCTTTTGCTACTGAAAACCATCAATTCTATAATGCCAAGGCTTTGGAAGATAGTGGGGCTGGGTGGTGTTTTGAACAAAATAAAATTACCGCAAAAAAATTAGCCGATAAACTCTTAGTGCTAATAAAAAATCGTGATATACTGGGGCGGGCATCTTGTGAATTATTAAAAAGGAAAAATGACGGTAGTAGGATTTTGGCTGATACAGTAGAAGAAATAGTAAATTAGCAATACTATGTCTTACTAGCAAGGAGTCGCTTAAACAATGATGGTAAGATTTTGTATTACCCTGTAGGCTATTCTAATGTTCCTAGTAAAGACGTGCTAGTGTGATCATCAATATACTCATTATGATTAACATCAGAGTGCCATAATTGTAAATAATAATATTTTATAAATAAATCTATTTCTTCGTGATTAATAATTTTTTTATTTTGTTTATCAAATAAATCTATTAAATCTTTATCCTTTTTATAATATCTTAAATATGTTTTATCAGTATCCTCAATCTCAAGTAGGATTAAGTCATTGCTTGCAATAAGGGAGAGAGTTGTTGATAATTCGCCAGTTAGGTATTCGTAAGTATTTATAAATAAATTAAGATCAGTTATGGATAGTTGTTTTTCAGTTGCGTTTTCAAAATGATAGCTAATATTTTCTTGAGTTAAACTGACTTTAGTACCTATAGGTAGTAGAAGTGAGGTAATAGAATCTTTATTTAGTATGAGTACTTGTTTAGATTGATCGCAAAAATTGCAAAAAGAATCTATGGCACTTTGATTTTGAAAGCTATAGGAATTGCTACCTAGAGGTAACTCAACTATACCTTTGGGCTGTAAGGCAACTTTTATGTCAATTGGATATTTTACAGTGAGAGTTACATCGTTCAATACTTCAATGTGAAAATGTTCGGGTCTCCTACTAGGATATGGCATTCTTTTGCAGAAAAAGGTTCTGTTGTAGGTAATAAATGAATAATTTTTACTAAACTCCAGCATATATAAACTCCTTTGTTAACTTATGAAGAGGCTTTATATATAATATTAAAAAAAAATACAAGATAAATTCTTAAATTGAAATTATAGAAAAAATATAACAAAGTTCGCGGCCGCGAACTTTGTTATATACTAAAAAAGGATTTACATATGAAAGATACAATTAATTTAAACCATTAAATTTAAAGTTATAAAAATTTATGACTTATAATAAAATTAACTTACCTTAGGCATAAACTCCAGGCAATTTAAAAATTGCAGAAAAAATGGATTGCTTCTTGGCTTGTGCCTTCTCGCAATGACGATTGGGTTTTATACTGAAACTGCTTTGGTTAATTGATTCTTGCAACTTTAGTGATTTTGTGTCATTAATTATGTTACTAGAAAATTATCGGATTAATTTATGTTTAAAAGAATTATTATTACATTTTTGGGATTATCCTTACTTTCGGGTTGTACTGATGGTTTTAGAGGATATTTCAAGAAATCTGCTAATAATAAAATTATAGATAGAAAAGGTTTTGCCGGTGGCAAGCGTCCACCGCTTTATAATAAAAAATATATAGCAACGGCAAAAAGAAACGTCATGGAAGAAAATTTTGATGATGATGAGGGCGATTTGCTTAGCGAGTATGATACTGAAACAATCAACCCAACTTTAAGAAATCGTCAAATGTATATTAAGATGGTAAAACAAGATGCAGAACGTAGTGAAAGACGTAAGCAAAATCAAGAAAAAGAATATCCTTCATTGAATTCGGCAAATGATAAGCTGAAGAGACAAAATAATGATGAAAATGATAAGGCAAACAGTGATTTGCACAAAGAGCTAGAGCAGATTAAAGCTATGCTACATGAAACTAAAAAAGATTTAGAAAAATATAAATGTCCTGCACGACAAACTACTAACCAACAAACTGTTGATAGAGTGCCAAGTAAACCTAAAACAGATAGTCATAAAAAAATTAAAAGGGTAGAAACTAACAAAAATCATAAAACTAACAAGGCACTCGGTAAATCAGAGATGCAAAAAAAATTTCTCAGCGAAGAATATGATGATATAAAGGCAACTGGTACTAATTAATTCATCCTTACGCCCAAACGTCATTGCGAGTAGTACACAAACCTCAGCGTCATTGCGAGGAGGTCGTAAGCTAGACGAAGCAATCCATAAAAAATGCAATTTTAAGTAGTTTGGATTGCCGCGTCGCTACTAAAGTAGTTCCTCGCTAATAGACGATGTATTGCAAACTGGCTCCTTGCAATGACAGGCGGGTTAGCTATGGCTTTGTCTAGTTAAGACTCTATGTAAGAAAATAGAGCAAAATATGGTGAATATAACAACTATGCCTAGATTAAAGAAGGCTATATATAAAAAACCTTCTTTATATATAGATAGTGACTCCATAAAATATACTTCTCCTCCAATAGAAGGTACCGACATAAATTTTGCTATTACAGTGCCTAGTAAATTTGAAAATGCCAGTGATAGCAGCAATATACCCATTATAAATCCACGTAAGTGTTTTGGAGCAAGTAAAGTCGTTTGGGACTGTACTAATGGTGCTATGCAAAGCTCTCCTAAACTCATAAAAGAAATGGCAACTACCAAATATAAATATCCTACTTTACCATTACTATCAGCATTTACGCAACCAATATAAAGAATAGAGAAGCACATAACTAAGGTCAAAAGACCTAAAATTAACATTAAAGTTGCATATTTCTTATCAAACTTCATGTAAGCACCTAACAAAGAACCCAATATTATTATAGATAAAGGATTTATTGCTTGTGATACTGAGGCAGGAACCATGATACCAAATACTTCCTTGACCACATTTCTTTCGGTAAATAGGTTAATAAGAGACCCAAGTTGCATTTCCAACGCAAAAAAGCACATTAATAAAAAGATCATCATCGATAAAGCAATTAGATTTTGTCTTTGAATTGTTGGAGACTTAAATATAATATAGCCAAATATCCCAAAAACCCCTAAACCTATAATACTAAGCATATTAGCAAAAAATTCAGCAAATATTAACATTTCAGAAACAAGAAATGCTAGAAATAGAGTGCTTACTATTATTATAGTAAAAGGGTTCAACCTCAAGAAAAATCTTTTTTTCATGAGATGTGGATGAGGTGATAAACCATTATTACCTAGTAAATTCTGAAATTTAACAAATATAATAAGTCCAATTAACATACCTAGACCAGCTAAACCAAACCCGTAGTCCCAACCAATAGTACTTGCCACATAACCACAGGAAATAGAAGCTAAGAATGCTCCTAAATTTATTCCAACATAGAATAAGGTAAAGCCCCTTTCTCTATCTGGATCATTTTCTTTGTAGCAGCAACTTAGTAAATTTGTAATATTACCCTTAAATAAACCTGTTCCTAATGCTAATAGTGATAAGCCTAAATATACAAAATTTGCTTCTGATCCTACTAAGGTCATACAAATATGACCAATTGTTATAATTATGCCGCCAATTAGTACCATATTACGAAATCCCATTAATTTATCAGCTAAAAAGCCACCGAGTACTGGTCCGGCATAGCCAATAGCGGCAAATAAAGAATAGGTGGCATAAGCATTAGCATCACTAAATCCTAAATGAGATGTAAGGAATAGCACAAGCAAAGCTCTCACTCCATAATAGCTAAAACGTTCCCACATTTCAACGAAAAATAGAAGTCTTAGGTGTTTAGGAAATATTTTAGTTTCTTTAATATTATCGATATCTAGATTATCTATATCTAGTAAATCAACACAATTACTCATCGTGAACCTCAATGTATTTTTATATCAAACCAATTGTTAATGATTTAATCTGATATATTAAGTTTAAAAAAGTCACTCTTAGCAAAACATTTAAGATTTATTATTTTTAAATGAGGATTACAACGTTCCCCAAACGTCTATTAGCGAGACCACGCAAGTAGGTGTGACAATCCACCTTCTGGCGTCATTGCGAGCGAACGTACGTGAGCGTGGCAATCCATGAAGCTTGTTATATAGATTGCTTCGTCGACCTAACTCGCTCCTCGCAGTGACGTTGTAGGGTAAAACAATTAAAAAAAACAAACAAATGCTTGCTAAAAGCAAAAATCAAATAGTAATAAAAATTTTAAAAAGTAGAAAAATAGGGATTAATGGCTAAGACACCAAAACATGGGTGTATAATAGAAGGAGGATGTTGGATAAGAAAAATTTAAATTTTTGGAAATTGCCGATAATTGTCGTTCTAACGATAATCTTAAGTCTTTTAACATAATAACTCCTTTATAATTTTGAGTGTTAACAGTATAATAATTATACTGAGCATTAAATTATAGCATAAATCTATAAGATTGTCTAGAATTAATTATAGCTTTGTGGTATCATGGTAGTTTGGAAAAGTCGTGCTGTAAAACGATGTATAGGAAGAGCGATGAACCTATATCAACAATCCAGTAAATCTTGATTAATTAGCTAATTAAACATAAGGGACATTATGACAGTACATATTTTTAGATATTCTCAACTAATTGATACAAAAAAAATGCGTACAATAGAGGCGTTTGCTGTAGCAAGTGGATTATCAGAAAAAGATATAGCGGGTATAGCATTAGAAGAAGAAACAGAAGAAGACGGGATAATTTCACGATATAAACGTGGCAAAATTGATGATAAGACCTTCCGTCAAGAATTAAATAAGGCTATAGTTCAGAAAGGCGGTACCAAATTAGAAGATGATGTTTTTGATGATTGCTGGAATGCTATGTGTACGGTAGATTCAAGCAAAATGAGTAAGTTACATCAGCTTCAGTTAAAGCACGAGGGCTGTAAGATACATATTATAGGGGATACTAATGCGTTACAGTATGAGTTTATTATTAAAAAAATTGCATCACTAGAAAAGAAACCAGAAATAGACTATACACTTTCTTTTAAAGAATATACTTCAAACAGGAAAGCGTTATAAGAACTGGTGAAAAAGGCTTATCCAGATGTGGAGATTGTATGGTATAATACAAAGCAAGAAAATAGTTTAGAAGAATTATTAACTGAGTATTATGACTCTTCTGAGGAGTCTTCTCTAGTTGAGCAAGATATTACTGGCAAAGTAGTTGAAGATAACACTAACGAAAGTAGTAAGAGTCTCGTAGAAGATACTATACCTGTTATGGGCGGATTAGAGCTGTCGTCAAACCATGATTCTATAGAATAGCTATTGTCGGGTATATTGAGAATGTTCTATTATAGTACCCTACATTTTTTATTCTGTAACTATTACAGCAGCATAAAAACGTCATTGCGAGGAGCGAGTTAGGTCGACGAAGCAATCCATGTATGGACCTACCCGATAATGCAAGAAAAAAATAATATATAACAGCAAAAAAATCGAATGCAGTCATGTATCCGGCTTATAGTTAATAAATCACTTTAAATTTACCC
>JAJIYL010000038.1 GCA_020881195.1 Rickettsia endosymbiont of Pseudomimeciton antennatum
GCTCTACATAAATATTACGTACTTCCCGATTTGGTATGCTTAAACTATATCTAGGATCTTCTTTATTATCATTAGCTAATAGCGGGCTAAGATAGCCAGCAAATAATAACAAGCTATAAAATACATTTGGGTTATCTTCCAGATCAGCAAAAGAAATTTGCTTATATAACTTCTTAACGATGGCTTTTCCCTCTAGTAATTTATTTAAATCTTGTTGTACTTCATCTGATACAAATACATTATCAACCCAACCGGTGCCTCCACTATCAATCCAGTAATGATCAAGCTTGCCCTTCTGAGCCAAACAACGCATAATTGACCAAGGGTTATAAATGATTTCTCCACCAAAATTATACCCGTTATACCAATTTTTAATTTCTTCTGAATTCGTAGTGGTTGGCACTTTGCTTAACAATTCATCAACTTCTGCTTGAGTAAATCCGTAGCTGCTAGCAAAATTCTCATCCAATAAAGAATACTCTGTTGGATTATTGAGACCTGAAAATAATTCAGCTTTAGCAATCCGCAGGATTCCAGTAACCACTCCGCGTTCAACTGGCAATTCTTGATCGCCTGTTTCTTTTTTGAAAACTGAGTTCATGATCCCACGGAAAACTTCCAATACCTTCTGAAACTCGAACTCACTATCACCAAAATATCTGTAGGCTCTGTTAATAGGCGTATCATATTCATCTATCAGAACCCAAGGCTTTCTATTATAATGTTTGTACAGTAGTTTACTTAATATAGATAGGCTCTGCTTGGTCTGCTCTAGAGTTATTTCATTAGATAAATATTGATCAAAATCAGCTTTTTCACTTTGGTTGAGTTTACTACTATTACTTAAATAAATATGAGCTTGAAATAACTTCCGTATCTGGCTTTTTACCCCTTGTTCAATATTATGATAGCTTGCTCCTTGCACACTTTTAAATGTGATGAATATTACTGGGAATTGACCTTGATAGTCTAAAATTAGATCTGGATACTCGGAGATTTTAAGTTGCTTAAGTAACTTTTTTCTACCACTTGGCAATCCCAAATCCACCTCCCCACCAACAAATAGCTTATGATTCACCCTTTGTTCTTGTGGTAGCGGTTGCCCATGCTCATCTACCTCCACTTCAAAAAATCTCCTAACCATATCCATATTCAAGCTCTTCCCCCACCGTCTTGGACGAGTAATGAGTGTGACTGCTCCACTATCTTCTAATAATTCTTTAATCATTAGGCTTTTATCAACGAATATGTCGCTATTTAGTAATAATGTCTTAAAGTCATCGGTACCAACAAACATTCTTGGTTGGTAATTATTATGGGTTTTTTCTTTCATATTTTATTCAATCTATTAAAATTCACTCTTATGTCTAATAATTTATAACAACCCATGAACATGGTATTTACTCATAACTTGCTTATATACTTCATTATAACATAATAATAACTTGCACTAACTATTTGTCAGTAAAAAATTATAAAATTTTTTACTCCTTATCCAAAATTCGCGTAATAAAGTATTTTAGAGATTTTTTATCTAAGGAGTTGTAAGAAAATAATGTGTATAAATTAAATTCTACCTACAACTAAAATTATATAATCATTGCATAATTGCCACTAAACTAAATATATCACTAATTTTTTATAAAAAACACTTTACATATCAAAATATATTTAATACCTTAATTAAAATGATATGGGTTTTTAGGAATTGATAAAAAGAACTCATATAAAGAAATTTATAGCAAACACAAATTAGGTTCTTGATATT
Organism: Rickettsia endosymbiont of Pseudomimeciton antennatum; assembly: GCA_020881195.1. Classification (GTDB taxonomy): domain Bacteria; phylum Pseudomonadota; class Alphaproteobacteria; order Rickettsiales; family Rickettsiaceae; genus Tisiphia. The sequence goes on from JAJIYL010000038.1 coordinate 1,769, forward strand.
GTTATAAGTTCCTAAATGTCATTGCGAGGAGGTCATAAGACCACAAAGCAATCCAGGAAAATGGTTAAACTTGGATTGCTTCGTTGTGCTTCGCTACTTCCTCGCAATGGCGTCAGTGTGCTATGGGTAAATATTATTCGGGCTAGTTATATAAGGAGTTTTGGAGATTATTGAAGCAAAAAAATTAAAGAGGTTTTATGTCCAAAGAAAGATTACAAACACCAAAAAATAAATTCTCTAGTTTAAGTAATAATCCACTGATGGATATTGATAGAAATTTGAGTACTTTGCAGAGTAAGTTGAGTAGTGAAAAATCTAATAATAATAGCTATATATCGCAAAATAGTAGTTTATCGTCACAATTATCGCAAGCTCAAAATGATCTTGTTAATGAGCAGAGTAATCTTCGTAATGCTCAAAACGATCTTGCTAGTAAGCAAAATAATCTTGTAACATTACAAACTAAACTTAATGGTCAACAGGCTTTAGTAAGTAAAATACATGGATATTTGAGCGATTATCAAGAGGATTCAGCATCTACCACAGGAATGGTGGAAAATGATCAGTTAGTTGCCAAGCTGATTGGTGAACTAGCACAATTAAATTTGGAGTAAATTTATGAGAATACGAGATTTGATAAAAGGGAAAATACAAGAAGCTGAGGATATTTTAAAATATGAGTCATGTGTGGTTATCAAACAAAATTCTAATAACCAAATTGTGGTTAAAGTATATTTTGATTATAGTGGGAACAGTGTGATGCACATAGTGAACTCGTTTGATGGGACTGGCATACAAATTAATCATCCAAGTAGATCCGTTACGGTTCCAACACATCTTTATCATACGCAAAATATACCGGTAGACCCAACTGACTCTTTAAACGAAATTGCCTCAATCCTTGACATAATTTCGGAGATTACTTCATACCAAAATAGTAATAATAGTTATATAACACAAAATTCTCAAAAGAGCCAGGAGCTTGCTCGAAAACATCAGGAAGTTTCCCAAAAAAACCAAGAAATCGCTCAGAAGAATCGGGAGATTACCGAAGTACAGCAAAAAATAGCAGGATTGCAGTCACAAGATGGTTTACAGAGTCAGATAAATAGTTTACAGAGTCAGGTAAATAGTTTCCAAATTAGTGATACTATTAGGACTTTAAATGCTAAACACAAAGCCCATATTCTACAGAAACTTTGGAGTAGTAGTGATGGAGATTCTGTTTCAGTAATTAATGCTATCAAACAATATGGTTTTGATCCGCATTATGTACATAAAAATGGTCAATCTCTAACCCAACTAGCTTTGAGCAGGAATGATACTGTTTTATTTGATTTGTTAATAGCTAATAAAATTGATTTCAATATTAGCAATGCCAACCTAACTATCTTCAAGTTAGTGTTGAATTCAGGTAATAGTAATTTCATTAGTAAAATGTTTGCCACAGGGCAAGATTTTACTAAATCACTGTTAGATGTGGTACGAAAAGATGATGCGGTGATGCTTGACAAAATATTTAATTATAAAGCCGAATTAAGTCAAGTTAGCTATTCAGGTTATAGCCTATTACAATTGGCATTAAAGCATGGTTGCTATAAAGCGGCAGAACAAATATTAAAATCTAATCCTCAAGTGATCAATCAACCAACAAGCAAGGGAATGTCTGCGTTGCAACTAGCTATGCTAACGGATAATAAGCCAGGGATAGAGTTGCTGAAAAAGTTTGGAGCAAATGTTGAGCTTGAGTTAAAAAATGCTATTAGCCAAAATTACGGGAAGAGTGTTAGTAAGATATTAGAAACTAATCCGGAACTACTAAATAAATTGGAAACTCAAGGTAATAGTCTTTTATACCATGCTTTGTTACAAAATAAGCTGGCAATAGCAGATGCTTTGTTGAATAGAGCTGATAGTAAAATAGTTATACAAAAGGATTTGGCAGAAAATAATTTACAGATGATTAAGGATTTAGTTGATTTAAATGCTGATAGTACACAACTAATAATAACTGATAGTAAAAATGTCCTATATCTTGCATTAGAACAAGATAAAACAGAAATTGCTAAATTGTTGTTAAAAACCAGTGATTTAATGGCAGTGGTCAAATTGTCAGCAGATAAGGCACAAGCTAATATTGACATAAAACTAATTAAGTTGGAACCTAGTTTATTAGCCGATTTAGCCCGAATAGGGAATAGTAAGGTGATCGAGAAATTGGAGGATTTTGGGTTTATATCGTTTGTAGAATCTTTAGCAGACAATAATGGTAATAATTTACTGCATCTTGCTTGTCAAAATAATAACCATCAATTAGCCATACAGATTTTAGAAAAAAATCATATTGATGTTAATAAACAGAATAGTGAAGGTAAAACAGCTTTCCATATATTGTTAGAGAGTTCAGCAAGTTTTGCAGAAAGAGCCCAGTTAGCTGAGGCTCTTTTAAAACACCATCCTGATATTCATTTAGCAGATACTAGCGGGCATACGTCAATCGACTTAGCTGTAGAGCATGATCTAGCGGTACTATCCATGTTCTATTTCTATCAGCAAAATTTGATGGGGGATAGTGCTTATCATACAGACCTTAATTAAATTTATAATTTATTCACTATCTCAAAAGTAGTTTTAATAACTTTTGAGATAGTGGGGTAGTAGCTAAATGTTTGATTTCTATGTAAGTAGCGATAAAGCAGTTTTAGAATTACATAATGAAGATATTGATTATATAAGGATTTATAATAATTTAATAGACCCTACTGATACTATTTATTGTATCTTACCTTTCTCACGAGATAATAAGCCATTATATTGGCATAGTACTACTACACTTACTGGTCTCCCTGCCGATTTAGTAAATTCTTACCCAAAACCTCAATCTGTTACTTTTAGAAATTGTCAGGCTTTGAATGCTAATTTTTTCTGTAATAAACTTACATGGATAGGTGGTAGGGTAAAAAATAATTTATCTGTTGAATTACATGGTTTAAATAGTGAGCTAACAATAAAAGGTAGTGATGAGGCAAGAGCGGTCATCGGCACTCTAATTATACCAGAAAATATTAAGCCACTAAGAGTTTGTTTAGAAAATGTTGCTATTATAACTAATTTTTATTGCGAAAATGTAAAAACCCTATCGCTTAGGAATGTTAAGTCTGGTAGTGGAGTTTGTAAATTAATAGCTGAAGAAATAGAAGAATTATCTAATTTTCATAATCTCAGTACTGAGTTTATTGTTAAGTCAAAAATAGCTAATATTGGATCATTTATCTCACCAATAGGCAAGGTCTACATTGATGTTTATTCATTCATTAAATTTAAGGCTGATGGTGATGGTAGGTTTCAAGGGTTAGACCTAAATATTGATGTGAGTCGAGTAATAGAGAAAAGGATTGAGATGCCATATGGTACCGTTAGATTTGACAAGATCAATATTAAAGGAGCCAGCGTCATCAATATTCCAGGTGTTTTAATAGCTGAGCAGGTGGAAATCATTAATTGCCTACAATTAAATCTCAACGAATCAAGAATAGGACATTTAAAATATCAAGCGACTCAAGGACAAGTATTTTTTGGTAAAAATTCTGCCAAAACCACGACAATTGATAGTTTGTGGTTAATAGGTAATATCGTAGGTAATTTTTAAGGACCTACCGAACTATTTGATCTAGATAGTGAAGGAAGGAGTCATATAGTTATCCTCATCGATTATAAAGGAAAATTTATCAAACTAAATCTTAATCTTGATGCCAGACGAGATAATATTAGTTCTGATAGGGATGGTTATTTTGGTTTGCACATTCAGAATGCTGGTAATAATAAAGTTGAGATAGATGCAATTTTAGCCAAGTTGAATAGTTTTAATATTAGTGGTAGTGTGAAACTCGGGCAGATTATTTGCCAGCCTATTGATAGTAAATACAATTTAATTCAAATTAATGTTTAGTATCTATCTCACATTAGCATTGATGGTTTTTTTGCTGGATTTGATCATAATATAGTTATTGAAAAAGCTACTGGAAAAATTAGCTTAGTTCAATCAATGGATAGAGCTTTATCTACTAGCCAAATTATTGCTGGTATTGTGCAATGCAAGATTTTTTAACTATCAGGGCTGGTCACGGTTTAAGCTTTCATGGCAATATTGAAGTTATCGATGGTAATATTGAATTATATAATCTCTTTGTTGTGTTTAAGGATGTGATCATCAAAGGGGCGAAAACGGCAAATATCTTTGGTGCTGAAATAAATATCAAGCAGTTAGGAAAAAATCTTGATAGAGGGAATGACTGGCATTTTGGTTCAAAGCTCAGTCCAGCTGAGATTCAAGAGTTTGAGAAGCAATTTGCGGCAAACTACCAAAATATGGAAGAATTGGAAGAACTGGCACAAGATGGAGAAGATGAGCAAGTTACTAAAAATAAACAGAAATATTTTATTTTCTTCCAAAATTTAGAAGACGAAGTAACCCAGGCTGAGGAAAGTGGTGGTAGTAAAGCTGATCTGCAAGCGATGTTACATATTTCGCAAGTACTTTACAAAAAGGAGCAAAGTGACGCCATCAAAGAAGGCAGACCAATAAAAGATTTTGGGGAATTTGTTGGACATCTAAACCAACATATCTACAACAATTCAATCTTTGCTGGCAAAGTCCACGATAATATAGTTAAAATTTTACTAAAAACCCAATTAGTGGTCGATCAAAAATATGCTATAATAAGTGGGGGACAAGCTAAGGGAATTGCTTATTATCCAAGTAATTAAGCTCTATTATTAGAGCTTCGTTACCTCATATTCCAACTCCATATTTTTCCCACAAAATGCCATAGAAATTTTTAATATTTGTTTAACATGTAAGTACTCTTTTATTTTACTATCATATTTTCTATCAATAATTTGTTGCAAACCAATTTTGGCTATAGAGTTTAAGTCTTCCGAA
>JAJIYL010000039.1 GCA_020881195.1 Rickettsia endosymbiont of Pseudomimeciton antennatum
ATAAGGAAAAATGCATTCTTGAAGCGGTTCTACGAATGCATTTTAACCTAATTTTTAGCTAATAATCTTATTTTTAATCTGAAAAATAAGATTATTAGCCATTTTTATTATTTTAACAATCAGGCGACGAACCGCTTCTAGACTGATTGTTTACATTATTATTCCAATTTTGGATTAACGAAGTTAATCCGAAATTGGGGTTGATACAGTACAGGTTATTAGTTATGTATGAAAAAAGATTAAAAGGCTGTTTTGTTTCCTTAAGCTCTGAATATATCGTATCTTGTAAGTATCCTAATACTTTAAAAAGGTCTTTGCGTACTTCTAGTATTATAAGAATTCTACAACAAAATAGCGATTTGCTTAATTATCTTAGTTCGAATAGTCAAAAGAACTTGCACTCTATTCTTGAACAGCACGGCTCACTTTCTATTGAGCTGTTAAAGCAACAAAAATATCAAATGGAAGAGATAACAAATCTTGCAGCTTCTCTTAAGCAATTATTGGATTATTTAGAAAATTCTTCTAATTCACATCATGAAGAAAATAATCAAACACTAAAGGTAGTAATGGATTTAGCAGAAAACTTTGTACAACATTGTTGCCTACTTATAACTGCAGATATTAAAAATCAAGATGTTATAAATAATCTACAGGCAACGGCAATTGTTGTAAATTTAGATAATTTATCAACAGAACAACAAAATCTACTTTTAGATCAATTGTTGCTTATTAAAGAATTATGGCAGATTGATTCTACCCTTGATATAAAGAAAGAATCTGTTCCATTGTTATTCCATGCCAATATATTATTAATACTGAAAGAAGAAAACTCAGTAGATTATAAATACATTTTTGAAAAAATTATTAATTTTCTGATAAATGATCACAATGTGTTAATGGAATTAACCAATGCTAAGTTAATTTGCTTATATAATAGGATAAAAGATTTATGTGTTAAATCTAAAATTATAAACCATATTTTGATAAGAATACATGAAGAGTCAAAATTTAGGAAGAGTTTCAATAAATTTAATAATTCAGGATATGATCTTTTAGAACTATTTGGAAATTATAATACCATGATACATCAGATAGAAAATACAGAATTTGCTATAGTAGAGAGATTTATACTCCAGCGAAATACCTTTATGCATGAAGTTTTAATTAATATTACAAAGCATATAAATGCTATCAGGATATTCAATATAACAGAAGATCCTGATCTTAATTATATACTAGGTTATATTAGAAAAAGGTTAACTCAAAATATTCAAAGTGGTCATACTATTTCTTTAATGATTTCTTCTATTGAATCTAAATTTTCTTCAAAACTTGAAACTAAAATTATTAAACGATATATTTCTTTAGATAGTTTTACTAAAAATGCCTTAAAAACTAGGTATCAGCTACTATTTAACAATATTAGCTCATTGTTAAAAAAAGATATAAGTTATGTAGAGTTTGTACAACAGGTAATAACCTGTAAAATTGCAGTTGATTATAAGATAAATATCCATGTTGCTTCAACTAAAATGCTGAGGCTAATTGAACAAGAAAGGGTAACAGTAATAAAACAATTACACGAAATAAATTTTGTAGAAATTTTTAGTGATAAATATTTAAATAAAACATTTAGTTTAAATTTTAGAAAATATGTCAGGAGAATTAATATAACAACTCCTTCAGGTTATGTTACAGTAATCATTAGAATATTACTGACAAATTTTAGTGTTGAACAGCTTCAGCTCTTATCACAATTTTTAATTAATGGTAATTTAACTACAATTCAAGCAATTGTTCAGCAGGAGTTGGTTATGCAAGTTAAAAAACGCACCACTATAAGTAAAATAATATATTATGTATTTACTAGGAGGAAAAATGAACTTACTATACTTAATAGCATTAAGAGAACTCTAAATGAATATACTATGCTACTTTCAAGAAAAGCTACTACAAAACTATAGGACTATGCTGCTTTCGTTCATTCCTTGTTTGTTGTTGCAATTATAATGACTAAAAAATAAGAGCAAATACCATGTTAACTAAAGAAACTAGATTAAAACTATACGCTGCTGCTGTGAAGAGTGTCAAATTATGCAAGAAGTCTATAGCTTACATGCTATTACTATTGCCCTTAATAGCAAATGGCAAAATAGTAACGTATGATAATTTGGAACAAATAAATAAGGAATATGAAGAATTATGCAATAATTATCCCCCGGAGGATATCCTGCTGGTTTTAGGGAGAGATAAAGTTATATTCAAATCATTTTTCCCACCAATTAACCAACTGAATAAAAATGAATTATCCAAGATATCTGAATTATTTAAATCAATTAGACCCTCAAAGGTACCTTATATTGATACAATATTATTTACAGAGTATAAAAATGAGTTATTAGATAGCAATTTACCTAAATTTATAAAAGATATAATGGATAAAGGTAGTCCAGTAATCGTTAGTGACCGTAGTTTAACTGGTAATTTTAACAATATAAAGAAACTAGAAATATGGAAAGCTGATTATCTAAAGAAATTCAATATTGATTTATCTAATAGTTTCCCTCAACATAACTATCTTATTTTTAATAACATGGAGCCTTTCGATAATACTTATCCGACATTTTATCAAGGTATATTGAGTAGCAATAATAATCCTTCATTTCGGTTAATATTAAATTTCTTAATAGAAGTGAAGTTTATGCCAAAAGTTCTAATAATGGTTGATGAAGATTCCAATGAGTTGAATGCAATGGAAAGTCAACTGAGGAATTATGATGATAAGGTGATGTTTATTGGTTATAATTATCGATTATCTGACACAAAAAAATCAATATTCAACTCTCATGATTTTGAAAAATTATTTAATGAGTTGATTAATAAGGTAAATGCAACAAAAAGAAGCAATGCTAAAATTAAAGTTAAGAATCAAGAAAGTATAAATCCATATGACAATAAAAAATAGCTTTTTATTAGAATTATTGTTAATTCTTATCATGTTACCGCATATAAGTTATGCAATAATTGTTCCCACTTATTCTATAGACTCTGTTACGGTAAAAAATTTATTTGAAAAAATTGATGGATCTAGCTTAGTGCTAATCAATATTGATGATACAATAGTTACACCTAAGTCTAATATGTTTCGTTATGGTAATCCTTATGGGGGTTTTATTGAAGAGCTTGTTGCTTTGAAGAAATATCATTCCAATATGGATGAAATAATTGCTAAGTTGCTACTGCAAAGAAAAGTTATGTTAGTAGAAGCTAATTGGTCGAAATTTATTGATAAACTAAAGAGTTCTGGGGCTTTGGTTTTTGGCTTTACTAAAATTAACCCAGCATGTAGAAGGATTGAAAATTATGAGGAATGGCAGTATGAGCAACTGAGTAGACTCGGTATTAAATTTACTGATAAAGTTAATAATAAAGAAATATTAAAATTTGATGAAACTGATAAAAGGTCACCAATTTTTTATAAAGGCATAATATTTACTGATTTTTTAAATAAAGCTCAGGCACTATATGAGTTTATGCGTATCACAAATATTTTGCCTAATAACATTATAATCTTTGAGAATAGAAAAAGTGAATTAAATGATCTAGATAATTTTCTAAAGACCATTGATCTCAATTATTATGGTATAGAATATTTAGCTGTTACAGAATTAAAGGGTACTCTACAGGATAATATAGTGAAGGTTCAACAAGAAATATTATTAAAAACAGGAAAATGGTTAGAAGATGATGAGGCTAAGCAATTTATAGAAAATAACAAATGATGGTTAATTTAATTAGATCTTTAAAAAGTTTAATTACCGAAGCTGGAAGAATTGCTCTAACGACAAGAGATTTAGGACTAATAGTTTCTTATAAAGAGGATAATTCGCCTGTAACAAATGCTGATAAGGAAATTAGTGATTTTATATATAATGGTTTAATGGAATTAACACCTAATATTCCTGTAATTTGTGAAGAAAGAGAGATAGTTACTTTAAATGAAGAGCAATTTTGGTTGATTGACCCTATTGATGGTACAAAAAGTTATGTAAAAGGCGAGGATACATATACAGTAAATATTGCACTAATAAAAAATGCTATGCCTATTATCGGTTTTATCTATCAACCATCCATGCAAAAATTACATTATACAGATGCTAATAATGCTTTGAGGATTGAACAAAATGACGTGGAAGTAAGTTTTGATGCCTTACCTAAAAATCACTATAGTGCTGTTGTTAGCTCACGTTGGTCTAATTTAGATACCAAAAATTTTTTAGAAAAACATTTAATTACTGAAGTAGTTAGCGTACCAAGCTCTATTAAATTATGTTTAATAGCAGAAGGAAAAGCCGATATTTATCCCAAATTTGGGACAACTATGGAATGGGATATCGCAGCAGGTCATGCACTAATTAAAGCTAATGGTGGGAATATTGTTGATCTAGGTGGAAATGAACTAGTTTATCAAAAGAAGAATTTCCAGAACCCTCATTTCTATGCTTATAGTCGATATTTTCCTATTTTTACTTCATTGTAATATTATGTTTATTATATTAGCCTATATGTTAACACTATACTCAAATGATTTGAAGAATGCGGACAATAAACAAGGGGTGAGCGTGCTAGGCGTCAACTTAAGAAAATAGTAGTCGAAAAGGTGTCTATTAGCGAGCCACCATATAGGCGTCAGTTTAAGGAGGTAACAATTGGAAAGCCGTCATTGCGAGGATGCGTAAGCCGGCGAAGCAATCCATCGACCTACGGTCTCCTCGCAATGACGGTTTTTCAATTATTGTTTTCTTAAGTTGACGCCTATGCACAATGACGTCTTGTATTTTAACTTTTTTTCCGTGAACACTCACAATAAAACTTAACTTTTACAAATAAATCTTAGATTAGAGAATTAAAAGATATAAACTAATCTGACATTTTCACGTTATGGATAATTGACAAGCTAATTATTACTTGCTAGTATCAAAGATTCCTCTTAGTGTAATATTAATTATGCAAGGTACAACTACTAACGATTTACGTAATATTATAGATAATATTAGTGCTAGCCTGCATAACAATGATGTAGTCGCTGACATACATTACAGATTTAAAGACCCTTATTCTGCTTTAAAGAAGATATTAAGAAAAAATATCTCTGTGAAAGAATTAACTGACCTAATTGCTTTTAGGATTATAGTTAATAAACAATACGACTGTTATAAAGTATTGGTTATTCTTTACAATATCTATCCTGCTAATATGGCAAAGACTAAAAACTATATTGATAATCCTAAGAATAATGGTTACCGTTCTTTGCATGTCGTAGTTATAGATTATACCTATGACCGTAACATAGAAATACAAATACGAACTAGAAGGATGCATAATGTAGCAGAATCTGGCACCGCAAAACATAAGGAATATAAAAAGAAACAGGAAGAAAAACTAAGAAAGTTATTCTCTAAGGAGATACTTAATACAGCTGCTATTAATATTGAGATAAATAACGTCTATGATATTTTTAACCAATTTAATTGGACTATATCAGAACTCATTGCTTATGAGCAGGCAATTGAAAATCTTTGTCATAAATTCCAAAAGAATTTTTAAAAGATATAGCAAAATTATTGACCATATTAGTTTAATCTAATGTACAATTAAACTATATAGAGAGGTATTTTATGGAAGATATTGACAATTGGCAGGCAAAGTTTGAGTGTTGTGAATATTCTGCTAAGTTACTTAATAAATTGATTTTACTAAATGAAAAAGCAACTGATCCAATAGATATCAGAGAAATTATCAAAGCTATCTATTATGCTAAGAAATATCATGGTAGTCAAATGTGGCAATCTGGTGTCCCCTATTATTCTCATCCAATAGAAGTAGCTTGCATGGTTGCTGAATACACAGCCAAAGAAGTTCACCAATTATTTAAAACTGAGATGATCGTTACCAGTTTACTGCATGACACGATCGAAGATACAGCCCTTACCGAAGAGATGATTGCTCGAATTTTTGGCAGTAACGTTGCTAGCCAAGTGGAAGCTCTAACAAGGATCAAACCTTACGGCAAGATTAGCTCCAAAGAGATTTTGAATTTATTATCTCAACAAAAGAGATTTGACGTGATATTGATTAAATTATTTGATCGCATTCACAACCTACAAACACTAGAAACTAAATCACCGGAAAAGGCACTGAGGATAATTAAGGAAACTATAGCCTATTTTATAACTATTTGTTTTTACTTGGAAATACCAACAGTCGAACAACAATTAATAGATCTATGTTACAAAAATTTACCTATTAACCCTGCCCCAGTTTTATATATTTCTTTGAGTAAATGATCTCACCTGGTTTTGCCATATTTTCAAAATGAGATAACCCGTAGGCAAAACCGATAATTGTCGGAATCATAATAAACCATATTCCCCAATTGCCAAAATACTCAATAAGGTAGACAAAACCAAAAGAGCTAATAACATACATTAAAGCACGAGATCCAGCAAATGTAATACTAGCACAGGTAAAACGTTTTAATATAGGAAAGCTTTTTAAACAAATGGGAGTAGCAGGATTTAGGCATTTTCCAAATAAAACTATAAAGAATTGAATCAGAAATAACTGATAAGGAGAATTAATATTATTCAATAAATACGGACAAAATATGATAAAAATAGAAAATATTACCAGTATAATTCTTATGATTACTAATGGATACACTTCTAAGCTTAAATAACATAATATTAATGTGATTAACACCTCCATTAGACATACAATAAAATTATGATGAATAACTTCGGACAATGTATAACCAAAGCTAGTTTTTAAAATATTACCACAATATATATAAATAAAATAAACACATACTGGTAAAGCACATTGTAATAAAAAGAAAGCTATTGCTGTTTTTTTATTAACTTTTTCTTGTAAAAGAGGATAATCTTGTAAAATATTTATATCTGTATTAGTTTTTTTTAAAACTTTTTTTATTCGACGCTTTGCATCAGCAAATTCTGGTGTTTCTCTTAATTTTGTACGAGCTACTGAACCAATTAAGGCAATTGCTGCACCTATCCAAAATGCCACACGCCAATTAAAAATATTAGAAGCAACAAGTGAGGCAATTCCTAAAGCAGCTAACGTTCCTAAGATAGCACAGACTCCTATCAATCCAACACTTACATATTGTATAGGTGGATTAAGCATTTCAGTTAAATAAAGTTCTGCACCTACTATTTCTCCCATAGAAGACATACCTTGAACAGCCCGGCAAATGATCGCTACCCAAGCCGCTAAGCTTCCTATTTGTGCGTAAGTAGGCAGATTAGCCATAACAACACATGATATAGCCATTGTAATAGTTGTGATGATAACGGTTGGCTTACGCCCTACATTATCACCTATCCATCCAAATATTAAAGCCCCTAATGGTCTAAGTAAGTAAGTTGAGCAAAAAGTACCTGCATAATACAAAGCAGTAGTGTGTGGGTCGGTTTTGGGAAAAAATAATTCATTAAGAAATATCGCCATGTGAACATATACCATCAAATCAAAATATTCAAGGAAGGTTCCTATTGACAGTAACCACATAGTTTCTTTTTGTTGTTTTTTAAAACTTCTTTGTTCTTGAGGGTACCCTATCATTTTTTGTCACCAATAGACTGCTTATTAATGATAACAAGAAAAAATAATATTAACAGTAAAATAATAAAGTTTAGTGAATAATATTACCAAATCTTAATAAAGCTTAAAGAGTCTTGGAGAGGTGTTAAAAAGCGTGCAATAATGACCCACTAAATAATGGTATGGACCTACCCTATATACAGAATGAGAAGCAAATGCTAATCTTCTAGGATAGGAAATGAATCCTAAACAACAATAAGGAGACCCATATGGAAGTTACCACAATTGGTATAGATATTGCAAAAAGAATTTTTCAAATTCACGGTGTAGATAAAAATGGTAAAACAATTGTTGCA
>JAJIYL010000040.1 GCA_020881195.1 Rickettsia endosymbiont of Pseudomimeciton antennatum
GCGAATTCCATCAGGGCTATAGGGTAAATTTAAAGTGATTTATTAACTATAAGCCGGATACATGACTGCATTCGATTTTTTTGCTGTTATATATTATTTTTTTCTTGCATTATCGGGTAGGTCCATACATGGATTGCTTCGACCATTATATGGTCTTGCAATGACATATATGTGCCTCCTCACAATGACGTATCAAAGTAATGCACCATTTCATGACTTTTTCATCAATTCATCTATTAATGTATCAAAACCACTATTACTGAGAATATTCATGAACTCTGACTGTTGAGAATTGATCATACTAACACCTTCTGTAATAACATCTGAGACTTTAAAACTAGTGTTATCACTTGCATCCTTTTGACGTATCAAGTAATTTACTCTAGCAGTTCCTATTAACATTTCTACCATAAATTCACTTTTGTCAAGAATGCGTACTTGTTCAACTTTAGGCTGTTGACCATGATAATTTTTTACCAAATCAGCATAGACTGTGCTGACATAATTGCCATAAACTTCTGTAAATTGTTTAATTTGTTCAGGGGTTAGAGTTCTTCTATAAACACCAAGGGTAAATTTAGCCATCCAATCGAGATCTAGGTTAGCCAAAATTAGTTTTTTACTTTTAGCAATTTTGGCATCTTGAGTTAAATTTTGATCATTAAATACCTGTAGCCCATCTTTTATTAGCTGATTAACATAATTATCAACCACAGTATTATTATCATTAATAGCTGAATAGGCAGACAAAGACAGAAAATTTAAAATCAAGCAAACAATAAATTTTTTCATAATTTTTTATAATCTAATTAGGTTTAGGACATTTAAATTGCTTAGGATAAACAATTACAGATTCACGATTTTGATGTATAGCTGATCTTACAGCTATGTAAGGATCGGTAGAACTACGTGTTATATAGTCAGTAAATGGTAATAATCCTAACCTAATATCTATAACTTGTTTACTAGTGACTACCATTTCAAAGTTCCCGTTTACTACATACATTATAGGATTTAAATAACTATTTGTAAATACCGGATCTGTGAAATCTCTCGCATTAGTACCGCCAATAAATGGTAAGACTAAATATGGTCCAGGACCAACTCCATAATGAGCTAAAGTACTACCCAAAGTTTGTTTAGTAACTTTTAAGCCAATTTTACTTGCTACGTCAAATAATCCGCCTATGCCAAATGTGCTATTGATAAGAAATCTCCATAAACTTTTCATAGTTTGATCATAATTCATCTGTAAGCCATAATTGACAGCAGTCAAAGGCATATTAATATTATCTAGAAAACTCCTCACTCTAGTCTTGGTATAATCATTAGTAACTCGTTTATAGCCCATAGTAATAGGTCGTAAGAACAGATAATCTAAAACAGAGTTAAAGGCAAAAATTTTACGATTTAGCTTCTCATAAGGGTCATAAACTTGAATGCAACCATTCCGGTTATTATAAACATACTGAAAATCCTCACTATCTTGAGTATTTTGAGCAACCGCTATTGCTGTTATATCAAAAAAGTTAACTAATACTAGTAATATAAATCGTTTCATTGGCTTCATTAATGATTTTTCTTACAAATCACCATATAGTATTTATCATTTTTTTCTATAGCTAATTCCTCACTACTTAATATAGTGAACTTAGTTTTACTTAAAGCTTCTTTGATGTCTGTTATAGCAAAAATAAATTCTTTTCTTTTCAAGGAAAGATTTGTAGCTTTATTTATTGGTAAACAAAATGCAAAATATCCTAACTTATCAACTATTGAATAAATATCATTAAAATAAGCTGATAGATTTTTAGTAAAAGAAAGAGTACAAAAACTCAGTATTACGTCATAGTGATTAGAATTTTGTTTTATAAAATCTGGTATGGAAACTTCTAGTACATGATCGTAAGTATTCATGTTTAGGGCAAAAACATTCATAGCTTCTGAACTTTCTACACCAGTAAAAGTAAAACTATCAGGAAAACGCTTTTTAACTTCACAACCCACTAAGCCTGTATTACTACCTAGCTCTAAAATACGGTAATTATCAGGCAAATCTGTTATGTTACTCATAATTTTGCTGACAAAACTGTAAGGCAGATTAACTTTATTCTTAACAAAAAATCGCTTAGTATAATCTCCACCAACATCAAAATTTCTATATTGATGCCAAATTTGCTGTGGAATCTCTGACAAACTATTATAAGTTTGTAAAAAATCCCCTAACTTTACTTGATCAGCTTCAGAAGATTTTTTTAGATGATATAAAGCCTTTTCATAATTATTTTTCAGGAAATATGTCCAACCAAGCCAATAATTAGCCTGGCAATAATTAGCTTGGTGTTCTGAAGTAGAAAAAAATTTATCAACCAATTTAAACCTGAATATAGCGTCATTTAAGTTATTGTTATATAAATGTTCTATACCAAGGTTAAGATTAGTTTCTTTTAAGTGCGTTACCTTGTATTTTATATCGGCAAAATAATTGATGAATGTAAAAATTTTTCCCATATACCAAGATGGAAAATTTTGACAAGAGTGATAACATGATTTTATCTTGTCTTTTATTGAACCGTAACTGTTACGAATAATTTTGCTGCCAAACATAAAGTCTATGAAATTTGATTTAATATATATAATAGCATATATATTAACTATCACTAATGACTTTGTATATAATTATATAAATAAATTGTAGGTTCCTTGAATGATTTTTAAGTCTATAAACCAACTAACCGTTGTAGGATACGTAAAATATTCATTAATTCGTAAGAAGTAAGCTGGGCTAACCTTGGATATATAATTCTTTTTATAGCAATTGATCTACAATGTTCTACTAATGCATAACTTTTTACCTCTAAATTATCTCTGACAGTTAGCTCAAAGTGAAGATTGCTACATTCTGGATACGACTGGCTGCTAAGGGGACAAACAAAGATTACAGGAGGAATTGCATCTAATATTATTTGTGAGTTTAGTATTATTACAGGTCGTATTTTTCCAATCTCTGATATTTTAGCAGGATCAAGTCTAGCTAAATAAATGCCCCCTCGTGTTAATATTTCTCTTTGTTCCACCATTTTTTCCCTTCTTGTGGTAACTCTGAATTTAAGGTTTCTGTTATTTCCACCATTTCTTCAATATATTCTTTAGATTTTTTCATAGCAGTAAAGCTTTTTACTATAGCAACTTGTTCAGCTTGTAACTGAAAATTATTCAGCTCATGTATAATAGCTTGACGAATAAACTCGGTTCTAGATATTCCTAATTTTTTAGCAGCTTCGTTACTAGCTCTTGCTATAGTATCTGGTAAAGTAATAGATAAGCTTGTCATATTATATTACATTTCATATCAATTTATATATAAAATATAATATAATGTATTCATAAAAACAAGTTGAAACAACAAAATATAATATTCAACTTGTTCAAGAATTGTTTTTTGAAAAGAAAATAGTATACTCGATAAAAATTTATATAGGTTCTACCATGTCACTTATTGCTAAACGTTTAGATTTAATAAAACCATCCCCCACTTTAGCCTTAGTCAAAAAAACATTTGAACTAAAAAAGCTAGGCAGAGACATAATTTCTCTCGTGGCTGGTGAACCTGACTTTGATACACCAAATAATATCAAAGAGGCTGCCATTAAAGCGGTACGAGATGGTTTTACAAAATATACTAATGTAGATGGTATGCTGGAGCTTAAACAAGCAGTACAGACCAAATTCAAGTATGAAAATAATTTAGATTATGATTTAGATGAGATAATTGTATCAAATGGCGGAAAACAAGTAATCTATAATTTATTTATGGCTTCCCTTAACCAAGGTAATGAAGTAATTATTCCTAGTCCATATTGGGTCTCATACCCAGATATGGTAATATTAGCTGGTGGAGTTCCGGTATTTGTTAACTGTGATATTGCAAACAATTTTAAACTTACTGTTAATGTTCTAGAACGAGTAATTAACAAAAAAACTAGATGGTTAATTATTAATTCACCGAGTAATCCAACAGGGGCTGCATATTCTTACCAAGAGCTAGCCGATATTGCTGAATTATTACGCAAATATCCCAACGTAAATATTATGTCAGATGATATTTACGAGCATGTTATTTTTGATGATTTTAAATTTTATACTTTTGCCCAAGTGGCACCAGATTTAAAGGATCGAATATTTACTGTTAATGGTGTATCAAAAGCTTATTCTATGACAGGATGGCGTATAGGATACGGGGCTGGTACTAAATCATTAATTAAGGCAATGGCTATTATTCAGTCACAAAGTACTTCTAACCCTTGTTCTATAAGTCAAATGGCAGCCATTGAAGCTTTAACTGGTCCTCAGGATTTTATTAAGTCTAATGCAAAAAACTTTCAAGAAAAACGTGACTTAACCTTATCAATCCTAAGTAATATCAAGGGGATTAGTTGTTATAAGCCGGCAGGAGCGTTTTATCTATTTCCTAAATGTAATGAATTATTTGGTCTTAAAACTCCCTCTAAGAAAATTATTAAAGATAGTAATGATTTTGGAGAATATCTACTTGAAGAATGTGGGGTAGCGGTTGTTCCTGGTATTGCATTTGGTCTAGAAGATTATTTTAGAATTTCTTACGCAACTTCGATAGAAAATTTGGAGCAAGCATGCTCACGTATAAAAAATGCTTGTAATAAATTAACGTGATCAAGAAACTTCTTAAAAAGAATAATTTTGCACTTAGTGTAGTCACTAAATTATTGTATAATTATTTGAGAGTGGTTTATTTTACCTGCCGCTGGAAGTTTGTTTTTTCAGATAATTACAATAAACAGCAATTTTTAGCACAAAAAGGAGTGATTTTTGCCTTTTGGCATAACAGACTTGCTTTGGGTCCAGGAATATTTATCGGTCATAAAGATATCCATGCTCTTATTTCTACTCATTCTGATGGTAAAATAATTAGTAATATTGTCAATAAATTTGGTTTTGGGGTAATAAATGGTTCTACTAATAAAAATTCTGCGGTAGCTTTAAAAGCGATTATCAAAAAATTACATAACGGTAGTAATATAGTGATTACTCCGGATGGTCCGCGTGGACCTATTTATAAAATAAATAGTAATATTAACAAAGTGGCTCAAAAATATAATATAAAATTAATACCGGTCTCTTGTCAGGCTTCTAGATATTTTTTACTTAAAAGTTGGGATAAACTGATTATGCCCCTACCTTTTGGTAAAGTAACAGCTTTTATAGGATCGCCATTAGTTTTTACAGGAAATGAAAATCAAGATAATATTAATTTAGCACAAGCATTAAACAGGAATGGAGTAGACTTGTGATCTATTTATATCATATCTTAAGTTTCCTGCTCCTTCCACTATATGTTCTTTTACTGATATTGAGAGTTATTGTTGGCAAAGAAGAGATAAAACGTATTGGCGAACGCTTTGCCATTGGGCATACACATACTAAACAAAATAGACCTCTTTCGAAACTCGCTTATGCTGAGGAATTTGTAGGAGACACTTCACCTCGAACCGCAGCGTACTCAAATGTACGTGAGGATTCGAGTACCGGATCGACGCACAAATTACCAGCAGAAGTAGAGTTTCGAAAGAGGTCTAATGAAACTTTAGTTTGGATACATGCAGCTAGTGTAGGAGAATCTATGATAGCTCTTACCTTAGTTGAAAATATCAATAATCTTTGGCTAAAAAGCACGATGCCAAAAACCTCCTTAAAGTTTTTGGTTACTTCAGGAACTAAATCTTCTGCAAAAATATTACAACAAAAGTTACCTGTCAATGCCATTCATCAATTTATTCCTATAGACAATATTATTTTTGTTAAGAAGTTTTTTAGAAATTGGCAACCAAATCTAGGAATCTTTGTTGAATCAGAATTATGGCCATGTCTAATTAGTGAGGGAAAAAAACATTGTAAACTATTATTATTGAATGCCCGTATTTCTGATAAATCATTTGAATTATGGAAAAAAATAAGTTCATTTTTTAGGTCAATCATCTCTAATTTTAGTGAAATTATTGTTCAAAGTAACACCGACTTTCAGAAATTTATGCAACTTGGTGTGACAAATATAGAGAATTTCGGCAATATCAAATTTGCCAACAAAAAATTACCGGTGAATGAACAAGAATTAACAATTCTAGCACAACATATGGCTACTAAAAAAATTATCGTATTTGCCAGCACCCATCTAGAAGATGAATCAGTATTACTTAATATTGTGAAACCAATAAAACAACGATATCCAAATTGCTATTTTATTCTAATTCCACGCCATCCTGAACGTAAAAATGACATAGGAAGAGCATGTACTCAATTAAATTTAACCTATAGTATCAAGTCTGAACAAAATATACCTATTCTAACTGATGATCTTTACATCGTTGATAAATTTGGAGAACTAGGATTATTTTTTAGCATAGCTTATATCTCATTTGTTGGTGGTTCATTTAAACAAGGTGGACATAACGTACTTGAACCAGCATATTTTGCTAATTATATTATATTTGGACCAGATATGAGTAATTCTGCTGATATTGCTAATGAAATGCTTGTTAAGAAAGCTGCTATTCAAATTCAAAACGAAAATGATTTATTGAATAAAGTAGAGTATATTCTATCTGAAACTGGTATTGAAGAAGCTAAAATTTATCAGATTAATGCCCTAGAATTTGTTAATAAAAACCAACAGATTTTAGGTAATTATCTAGCTATTATAGAAAAGTATTTATTAGTAGGAGTAAATAATTAATGTCATATTCGAATGAGTGGAAGAATGGGAATAACAAACAAAAGGTAAACGAACAGAGTATACATGTGGTATTAGTTGATGAACAAGATAATATCCTTGGAATAGAGGAAAAATTAAAGGCTCATAATTCTGATACACCATTGCATAGAGGGGTTTCTGTGTTTCTTTTTAATAGCCAAAAAGAAATTGTCATACAAAAAAGAAGTTTACTCAAAAAAACCTGGGGTGGATTTTGGTCAAATAGTTTTTGTGGGCATCCACAAATTAACGAAACTTATGAACAAGCAGTTTATAGGCATGCAGAACTTGAATTAGGTTTGGTAAGCCTACAGAAAGTATATTTTATTGCTAATTATCGTTATAAATTTTCTATAAATAATATTGTAGAAAATGAAATATGCCCGATATATTTAGCTTTATCAGATGATGTTATCAGAATAAATGAACAAGAAATAGCAGAAATAAAATTACTTAAATGGCAAGACTTTAAGTTATACACAGAACAATACTCAGCAGACTTTTCCCCTTGGTGTAAAGAAGAGCTTAAAATATTAGAAAATAACGAAATATTCAAAAAATTTATGGATTCAGCTTTATAACTGTAGTATAAAACTGGACTAGTGAATATATTCTTCACTGAAGAAGAATAGTAATGAGCGTTCACAGAAAAAAAGTTAACATACAAGACGTCATTGCGAGGAGGCGTAAGCCTCTGAAGCAATCCATTCCTGACCATTTTTTGGATTGCCGCGTCGCCGCAAAGCGGCTCCTCACTAATAGACGCTTGGCGAGCATATTTTTTATTCATCATAAAAAAATAGTAAGAAAACCGTGAATGCTCACGAAGAGTATATAGATTGTTCTTAGGGGTCATAGCTCAGTTGGTAGAGCGTTTGAATGGCATTCAAAAGGTGGGGGGTTCGATTCCCCCTGGCTCCACCAGATATGTATTATTCTTCCAGGTTTTTTATAATTTTTTAAAAGCATTTTTATTTTGGTTTTATTTTGGTTTTTCAGCAAAACTCCCCAAAATTGACCTACAAAAAGGTCTATTTTTAACCGCTTTTCACGGGGAGGAAGTATGACAGAATCATTAACTTTTTCCAACGCGTTAGTTGAAAATCCTGATATTATATTTTATAATTTTGTTGGTAATTTTATCCCCCCTGAGTGGCGAAATCTTACCAATAATTATAATAAACGATTAAGTACAACCTCTCGTCGACTTCTGTCTTTGATAGTTTCTCGCCTACAGATTTATCAAAAAGATAAACTATCAGAAGAATTACAAGAAGGCTATCACTTCTTCGAGAAAGAACTAGGAGTTTGTCAAAGACGAGTTAGACAATGTCTCAGAGAATTAAAAATAAGTGGGTTCATTGATTTTACTTTAATTATTACGATCAAATATAACATAAAATGCCGCAATATTTTATGTATCAAACTCATTAAGAAATTTATAAGTTTTCGTAAAGCTAATGATAATTCTTATCACTCTAGTTGTACAAATATTCAATCTAGCCATCAAAAAATTTCAATTCAACCGGAAAAAAATTAAAAAAAACACATCTATATATATCTATAATATCTAGATGTAACAAAAAAAACAATATCTATACCAATTGTGGTAACTTCCATATGGACCTCCTCTTATTTAGGATTCATTTCCTATCCTAGAACTTTGAAAAGTTAGAAAAACAAAGCAGGTTATTATTAATCTAGTGCAGAACACAACGTAAATTGATTGAGAAATTCAAAATCTTCAGTTTCTAGAGACAAAATCTCTGGTAAATATATTTTAGCTGTAAAGTTATTATCTGTACTAACCTTAAGCAGTAAAATTATTCTGATATTATTACCTTCATGGTTAATACGCTTTTTAAGCAAATCGACTATTTGACATAATTCAGAATGATTTTGTGGGTAAAGTTTTATCTCTAATCGTTCTTCATTTATTATATCGTCAATAGTTGCAAAACTTTTAGCAATTAATCTTGTTCCCCCAGCATCTTTAAATAAATCACAACTCACTACTACCAAACTTTGAATATCAAGTAAATGAACGAAATTTTTTAGTATTTCTTCACTATAAATAGTCAATTCAAAAATGCCAAATTGATCAGATAGTTGTAAAGTGATAAACCTGCCGCGAGATGACATACGCGAATCTTTTTTCTGTATCACACCAGCAATCCTTATTTGACTTGAACCATTTGGAAAGTCATTTTGTAGATTAATTGAAGTAGAAATATTAAGCCTGGCTAACAAATCTTGATATCTTGATAATGGGTGTAATGTAATAAACAGCCCTAATACCTCAAATTCATAACCAGACGCAGTATTATTATCCAGTGGTTCTGCCTCAATTAAGACTTGCTGATTTGTTGAACTTACCTTAATCAGGCTAAATTGATCAGAAACTTTTTCGGTATGGTAGGAAGAGGCATAAGCTAGAAGTTTAGAGATACTTAATAATAACTGATTACGATTAGAATGTAACGTATCAAAACATCCAGCTTTAATAAGATTTTCTAATAATTTTCGATTAATTGATTTAAGAGGTAGCCTTTCAATAACATCTATAATATTTTTAAATTTACCATTTTTAACTCTTTCTTCTACTAATATTTTACCAAAATCAACCGTAACACTTTTAATAGCGGCTAGGGCATAAATTATAGATTTAGGTCTACTCAAATCATTTGAGTATCCTTCAATTTTTTGGGACTCATGCAATTCCTCTTGTCTATCTATAATACTAAAATAACCAGTGGAAAGATTGATATTAGGAGGGATAATAGCAATATTATTATTTCTGGCCTCTTGAATAAATAGATTAATCTTATCATGGTTATTTAATTCAAGATTTAAGCACGCTACTAGAAATTCAGCAGGGAAATTGGCTTTCAGATAGGCTGTTTGATAAGATATTACTCCATAAGCTGATGCGTGTGCTTTATTAAAACCATAGCTGGCAAATTTAGCCACCGTTGCAAAAATGGATTGGGCTTGCTGACGTGAAATATTGTTGGCTATTGCCCCTTTAACAAAAATTTCTTCTTGTTCTGCCATTTCGGATTTTATTTTTTTTCCCATAGCTTTACGCAGTATATCTGCTCCACCTAAACTATAGCCTCCCATTTCCTTAGCAATTTCTAAGACCTGTTCTTGATATATAATCACTCCATAAGTTTCTTCTAGAATTGGTTTAAGCATCTCATGTAAATAATCCGGTTGCTGTAAACCATGTTTACAAGCAATATAAGTTGGGATATTTTCCATCGGACCAGGACGATATAATGCTCCTAACGCTATTATATCTTGGATGGAGTCAGGTTTAAGACGTCTTAAACTATCCTGCATACCACTACTTTCAAACTGGAAAACACCAATAGCTCTTCCACTACACAGCATTTCATAAGTCTTCTGATCATCAAATAGCATATTACTAAAATCAATATTTATGCCTTGCTGTTTTAGCAGTTCTAGACATTTAGTAATGACAGTCAGAGTTTGTAAACCTAAAAAATCAAATTTAATTAAACCAGCAATCTCAGAATATTTCATCGAATATTGTACCACCAACATATCCGAATTTAGGTCTTTATAAACCGGTAATATTTCTACCAAATCTTTGCCAGCTATAACTATCCCTGCTGCATGGGTAGAAGCATGCCTATTAAGCCCCTCAAGCACTAAGGATGTATCTAGCACTTGTTTTATCAGCTCTTCTTGACCGTCTAAGTTATACAAACCTTTACCATTTGCTGCTACATTCAACTCCTTTACTTCCTTGATAGCCTGATCTAGTGTAACAGGAGAAACAGCATTAAATGGTACAAGCTCAGTTAGACATTCGGCATATTTATAAGGTAAACCAAGAACTCGTGATACATCTTTGATCACCGCTTTTGCTTGCATCTTACCAAAAGTGATAATTTGACCAACTTTATTATCCCCATATTTAGAACGTACGTAATTAATGACTTCTCCTCGTCGCTCTTGACAAAAATCAATATCAAAATCTGGCATTGATATACGTTCAGGATTCAAAAAACGCTCAAATAATAGACCAAATTTAAGAGGATCAAGATCAGTAATTAGAAGACTCCATGCAACTACTGACCCCACCCCAGAACCTCTACCAGGTCCTACCATAATACCTTGTTGCTTGCTCCATTTTATAAAGTCAGAAACTATAAGAAAATAGCCAGCAAAATCCATTCGACAAATAATATCTAATTCATAATTAAGACGAATTAAATATTGCTGTTTAACCTCTTCCTGCTTATCTATGGCAATATTTTCTCGATTAAATTTTGTATCAAGTCTTAATAGCAATCCAGCTGTCGATTCTTCCTTAATTATATCTATTTCATTAATATTTAGACTAGAGAAATTTGGTAACATTAGTGGGTTAGCATGTGCCATAAAATGGCATCTTTGGGCTAAATGTACCGTATTTTGTACAGCATTAGGTAAATCACTAAAAAGCTCTAACATTTCTTTTGGTGATTTAAAATAACATCCGTTACTTACCTTTTTACGTTCCTCCACTTCTTTGCTAACGCCAGTAGATATACATAATAATACATCATGGGCATCATGCATATTAACATCGCTAAACAATACTTTGTTGGTAGCAACTAGTGGAATACCAAGATTACTGGCTATTTTTATATAATTTTCTTCTATAGATTGTTCTATTGCCAGATTATGCCGCATAATCTCAAAATAGAAACGATCACCAAAAATGCTTTGTAGTTTAGTTGCCCAAAAAATGGCTAATTCTTCGTCTTTAGCAATCAGACTTTTGCCAATTATACCATCAGTATAACCGGACAAAATAATCAGCCCTTCCTGGTACTTAACTAAATCATCAAAAGTAATATGATTGCAAACTTTACGATCATTTTTAGTAAAACTGTCACTAACAGCCTTCAGTAAATTTTTATAACCAATTTCATCCTTGGCAATAATCACAATTTCACAAAAACTATTTTCGGTAAAAGCAACATTTACAATTGCACCATTTATAGGTTGTACTCCTGCTTTACAACTAGCTAGAGCAAATTCTAGTGAGCCAAATAAATTACCATTATCTGCTAAACAAATTGCTGGCATTTTGTGTGAGCGTGCTAGCTCTATTATACGATCAATTGTTAAAGCACTTTCAAGAAATGAATATGAGCTTTGTACTCTTAAATGAACGAAATCAAACTGCATGTATACTCCCATGATAAAGTTGGTAGACGTAGACGAAGATCAAATTATGTAGTATTTAAATCCTAGGACTTTTAGCATATCTCCATCAAGAACATGCCTGAGATCGATAATTATAGGAGATTTAACTTGGCGGCGAATAACTGACCAATCTAAATCTCTAAACTCCGACCATTCGGTAGCCACTATAATTATATCACTATTTTTGCATGCACTAAGTGCTGAATCAGCAAAAAATACATTTTTTAATTCTTTTTTAGCATTATTCATACCTACCGGATCAAAAACTCTAATATTCGCTCCTTTATCAACTAGTATTTCAATGATTTTAACAGCTGGGCTGTTTCTAATATCATCCGTACCCGCCTTAAAAGTCAGACCCAATACACTAATAACTTTATTATGTAAATCTTTGCCTATGATATAATGGATTTTATCCACCATATCATATGGTCTCTGATAATTACTATTTATAACAGAATTCACTATTTGGAAGTTACATTGATAATGTGTAGCTATCTGTACAAGTGCTAACATATCCTTAGGAAAACATGAACCACCAAACCCAGGACCAACATTTAAAAATTCTCTACCTATTCTTTTGTCCAATCCAACAGCACAAGACAGTTCTTTAGTATTTGCCCCAATTTTCTCGCATAAATTTGCCATCTCATTAATAAAAGCAATTTTGGTCGCTAAGAAAGCATTTGAAACATATTTAGTAAGTTCTGCCGTAACCAAATCAGTAGTCACAAGAGGTATATTTCTGGTAGTCAAAGGTCGATAAATCTCTTTTAATAAATCTTCTGCCTGTTTATTATTAGTGCCAATTAATATTCTATCAGGGTTTAGAAAATCATCTACAGCAGTACCTTCTCTAAGAAATTCAGGATTTGAAGCAACAGAAAATTTAAGATTTTTGTTATTTAAATAATCAATAATTCGGTTACATGTTGTCGGAGGTACAGTAGATTTTATAACTATCAAGCAATCATCTCTAATCCATTCGCATAAATTATCGATAGCAGTAAATATATGTTGTAAATCTGCCTCCCCTGAAGGTAGAGATGGTGTTCCTACTGTAATAAATACTGCTTGTGAATTTTGTAATTCAGCAGAATAGCTAGATGTAAATCGCAACCTACCAGATTTTACTAATGCCGGTAGATATTCAGCTAGTTTTGGTTCATAAATTGGTAAAATATTTTTTTTTAGTTGATTGATCTTAGAAATATCGGTATCTAAACAAGTAACGTCGTGTCCTAGGTAACTCATCATTACGCCAGATACTAGCCCAACGTAACCAGTACCTATAACATGAAGTTTAATATTCATTAATTATCCTTATATACTTAGTGTAACAACTTTGTTATGCTATGATGTTATATCTAACCCGATGTCATTGCGAGCGAACGTATGTGAGCGTGGCAATCCATTTCTGATCACTTTTTTGGATTGCATCAATGCTACTAAAGTAGCTCTTCGCAATAACGTTTGGCTAAAAGTATATATTAATTGACCAAATACTAAATAATAAAATGATGCTCATTAAAAGATTTTTTATTAACCTAAGCATAATAGTTTGTACAGTTGTAGTAATTTTAAGTTTATTAATATTAAGCAGCAGTGAAGGATATTTAGATAAGCCAATTAAGAAGGTAATAGAATTTTACCTCGATAAAAAAGGTATGAAAATACGGCTTGGTAATTTACAAATAAGAAATAATACTTTGTCAGTCGATAAAATCTTTATGGATTTAGCACATAACACTCAAAGTGAGATTACTGATTTCAAGATTAGTTTTATTATTGATAATCTAACAAGTAAGCCATTAATTCATAGTATTATTAATATAGATAATTTTTCCTTAATCTCTAAAGATAATCAACCCATAATAGACACTAAAATATCTGCTAGTTATATTTTAGATATTTTTAAAAATACGATTGAAACACAGTTAAACTTAAGTCCTATAAAAAATATTACTTTACTCGATAGTTATGGTAAAAAATTACCTGATGGCGAAGGATTTTGCTCTTATAACAGTGGAATTTCTACGGCTTCAAAGAAATTAATTAATTGCAAACTAGCATTTGGTGATCAAGCCTATCTATTATTCAATAGTATCTTGGATGGTAGCATAATTCAAGTTAATGGTAATGTTGAAAATATTCCTATAATGATTTATCAAATTGCTGAGAAAATTATCCCTAATAATCAAGTAATTTTATTTTTACAGGAATATATTAAAGATGGTTATATTAGAAATGGGGAATTTGATGTTAATTTTGACAAGAACAATTTAGAGAAAAATATTGCTCTAGAAACACTATTAAAAGCCAAGCTGCATGTTGTAGATCTTGAATATAAATATGATATAGATTTTCCAGCTTTAAGAAAAATTGATACTGATATTACTATATCTGGAACATCGGTTAAGTTCATATTAAATAAGGCGTATAGTAGTAATAGCCTCATTTCCAATGGAGTAATAACCTTTGATTGGCAAGGAATGGATAAGTCAAATTTTATCGTTAGTGCCATAGCTAAAGGACAGGTTATCGATCTAATTGATTTCATCTCAAATGAGGATTATAACAAAGTAAAAAAACAAGGAATCGATCTTAAAAAGATTACTGGAACCGCTAATTCAAAAATTGGTATAATAATACCGATTAGTCCAGCTATAAAAAATACTTATGACATATCTACAATAATAACTGGAGTAAATGGTAAAGCATTTAGTGATAATATTGTATTGAAAAATGCAAAAATAACTGGAACATTCAATGGTGATAAGATAAACTTGATCGGTACAGGTAAAATTAATGACTATGACAGTAATTTTACTTATCAATATAATATCGAGGATAATAACCATGATGATTATCACTATCTATTAAAAGTAAAAACTACCATTGTGGGTAATAATCAGAAGCTTGGTATATTCAAGTTAATTTCAGGTAGTAGTATCCTAGATTTTGAATATAAAGAGCAACAAGATAGGAAGAAACCAAAAGATAAGAAAGGTCAGTATAATACTACCGGCTTCATCAAAGCCAATGCTAATCTCAAGAATTTGGAATTTTATATTGATAAAATATCTATACATAAAAACCTTTCCAGTGAAGCTAAACTTGTTTTAACTGGTAAGTTAGATGATGACCTAAAGGGTGATATTAATTTTGACCTTTCGGGAGAGAATAACTTAAAAATAGTTGGTAAGGTTAAAGTGCAAGATACTAAATATGATGTTACTTTACCTATCATTACTTATGATACGACCGACCTAGTAGGAAAGTTGCTTTTGGGTAAAGATAGCTTGAGTGCCGAAATTCATGGAAAACAACTAGATTTGTCTAAATCTAATATGATGCAATTCTTAGAAAAAGAAGGGGATGCAAAAAACACTCATTTAAGAGTTGATGTAGATAGAGTAAGGTTAAAAAATAATATAATGCTTGATAAGCTTAATTTACAAATTGATTGTAATAAAATAAAATGCTTTTCTGGTTATTTAGATTCAAAAATTGGCACTAAATCTTTTAAAATGTTACTTACAGAAAAAAAAGATATGGAACAATGGATAGTTACCTGTGATAATGCTGGAGCTTTATTTAGAGGTATTGGCATGTATAATAACATGAAGTCTGGTATTATAAATCTAACACTTGATACAAAAAGACATGAGGTTAAGAAAGGTGAAGTGATACCAATCTTAGATGGTACATTTGACATAAAACGTTTTGTTACTACCGATATGTCCTTTCTAACTAGAATGGTATCATTTGTTTCGTTCCCAGGTTTTATGAGTTTTATATTAAATAATAAGGATATCATGTTTAATAACATGACAGGTAGCTTTAGTTATATAGGTAATACCATAAATATTACTGATACATCAGCTACTGGACCATTCTTTGATTTTACCATGAAAGGTACAATTGATACTAATAAACACCAAATAAAGCTTAAAGGTAATGTGATACCTTCTTTCTTTTTTGCTAGTACTATTATCACTAAAATACCAATAGTTGGTAAAATATTTTCAAAGGTTGCTCCTTATTCTGTGGAGTTAAAATATAAGGACTAAAACAATAGACTTACATAGACCCTGTGAACAAAGGTGTAATTTAATAGCGTGAGCGTTCACGGAAAAAAAGTTAAAGTACAAAACGTCTATTAGCGAGAAGGCGTAAGCCAAGAAGCAATCCAGGAAAGTAATTAGAAATAATGGAATGGACCTACCCTATATACAGAATGAGAAGCAAATGCTAATCTTCTAGGATAGGAAATGAATCCTAAACAACAATAAGGAGGCCCATATGGAAGTTACCACAATTGGTA
>JAJIYL010000041.1 GCA_020881195.1 Rickettsia endosymbiont of Pseudomimeciton antennatum
CAAAAAAAGGGCTAGAACAAATAGTGATGAAAAAATATGAGGCTAAAATAAAAGAACACTCTCATGTTCAGAAAATCATCAAAATCGCTATGGCGTTTCGCGGTAAGGAAGTTGAACTGCAATATCAGATTGATGTGGTCTTTTAAGTCTAATATATACCGATACAATGCTGATGACTCTAGCCCCTGAAACGTATAAAACTTTTCATGGTTCTGAAATCTCTCAAAAACGCAAAAATGATAAAATTCGTATTTCAGAACCTGAAGCTTAGAGGCAAAAAACTTGAACACTCTCTACGTTTCCCGTTCGATATTTTTGAAAAAGCGACAACTCGTACAAAAATGGCGGGGCGTAGTGGACAATTTCCGAACCCAGTCAGATACTAAATATGCTTGTAATTCAAACGCTTACACTCTATTATTAGAGCTTCGTTACTTCATATTGTAACTCCATATTTTTTCCAGAAAATGCCATGGAAATTTTGAGTATTTGTTTTACATGTGAGTGTTCTTTTATTTTACTATCATATTTCTTATCTATAATTTGTTGTAAGCCTGCTTTGGCTATATCAGCTAGATCTTCTGAGGATTTAGCGATTTTATACTCTATAACCATGGCTTTATCATTTTTATCCACTTTCGGGATCATCATCAGATCTGGACGACCATCGCCTGATTCTTGTTCACTTGATATTATATAATTAGGAGCTAACATATTAACAAAACCGAGCATAAAGCCACTATAAAACAATTCTGCTTTCTTATGCCCTGTTTGATGAAAACTAGTAGAATTAAGTAACAATTCCTGCAAACGCTCTTTAAACTCCTCTATTCTCCCATCTGGTAATAGAGTAACAAAAGAATAATAGCCCGAATTATCAATTTCTAATTGCTTGGTAACCCATTGTAGCATTCTTTTTTGGTAGATATATTTTACCTCATAATTAGGAATATATAGCTCATAAATATCTTGTTCTGGTATCTTGGCAGCAGGATTTAGATAACCACTAAATAACAGTAAGCTAAATAATCCTTCTGGTTGGTTGATATCAGCAAAACTTATATGTTTAGTAATAGAAGAAGTAATAGTTTTACCAGCAGCTAAAGTCTGTATATCTTGCTGCATCTCATCTGATAATAACACATGGTCAATCCAATCAGTCCCACCACTATCAATCCAATAGTGCTCAAGCTTGCCCTTCTGAGCTAAACATCTCATAATTGACCAGGGATTGTAAATGATTTCTCCAGCAAAATTATACCCATTATACCAATTTTTAATTTCTTCTGGATTGGTTTCAAGAGGTACTTTGGTTAGTAATTCATCTACTTCTGCTTGAGTAAAGCCATAGATGTCTGTAAAATTCTCATCTAATAGACTACATTCAGTTAAATTATTTAAATCTGAAAGCAAATTAGCCTTAGCAATTCGTAATATTCCTGTAATGATACCTTTTTGTAATGAATCATTGCCCTTAAGACTATTACCGAATATTGCTCGAAATAGAGATAGTACTTCCTCAAACTCTTCTGAATTATTGCCAAATTTCATATATGCACTATTAATTGGCGTATCATATTCGTCAACTAATATATAGACTTTTTGATTAAAATGTTTATAAAGTAAGTCGCTTAAAAATTTTAAACTATTTTTAATGTCATCTTCTATTAACTTGCCTGTAAAATATCTTTGTAATATTTCCTTTTGTGCATCAATCAATAATTTCTCATCTTGTTTTATATAACGCTCTAAATAACGATGCTTGGCAAATAAATTAATTATTTGACTTTTGATTCCCACCGCAATTTCTTCATAACTACTACCCCTAACGCCCTTAAAAGTTATAAGAATAACTGGGAATTGACCTTGACGTTTCATCGCTTTTGCTACACTAGCAATTTTTAATGGCTTTAGTTCTTTAGTCTCATCAAAACACAAATCCACCTCCCCACCAACAAATAGCTTATAATTTACCCTTTGTTCTTGTGGCAGAGGCTGACCTTGTACATCTACTTCTATTTCCAAAAATCTACGGACCATATCCATATTCAGACTCTTCCCCCACCGTCTTGGGCGGGTGATTAAGGTAACTTTACCGCTATCTTCTAACAACTCCTTGATCATTAGGCTTTTGTCAACAAATATATCACTGTTAATTAGCAAGTCGTAAAAGTCATCAGTACCAACAAACATAGTTGGTTGGTAATTAATATTATTACTGGTTTGTTTTTCTGTCATATAATCTTACTTTTCTGATATCTGTTATTATACTCCTTTTTTATTCTCCACTAATAGCTAATTAGCAAAATTTTTGCTATAAAATTATAATATATCTCTTAGTGGCTCTATTAAAATGTAGTATACTATAAAAATTAATAAAATTGGTCAGCGTTCACAGAAAAAAAGTTAAAGTACAAGATGTCTATTAGCGAGAAGGCTTAAGCCAAGAAGCAATCTATTTTTAATCACTTTCCTGGATTTCGGTTTGGAGCTGCTGATTTCGGAATGAAACAGTTATTCTCAGAGCTAGAAGAACTACATAATACTCAATGCTCAACAAATGTTACAGTGGTTAATGTAGATAGTGTAGTTTATGATAATCCTTTGCTAAACAATTTCGAGTTAATGAAAGATGTAGCCGCATTATGGGAAGGTAACTTTAATGAGGTATTAAAGTTAAGTAAGGAATTAAGTCAAGATTTAATAACAGAATAAAATAAGAATTAAGATGTATTTTTATACTGAATTATAGAGTGTAAAGATGCAAGGTCCTAAAGGTATAGTGGACTGAAAAAATGGGACAAGAAAAATAGAAATTTTATTACCATCATTGCGTTAGTTCACTGATTAGTTTATAAAAAAACAAAAAATTATAAAAATTTTGCTAATTACCTCTTAATGGATAATAAAAAAGGAGTATAATAGATATTATTAGATAGAGAAAAACAGTAAAAGTGATGACAAAAGTACAAGATATTAATTATCAACCAAAAATGTTAGTTGGTACAGATGATTTCTACGACTTGTTGATTAATAGTGACATATTCGTTGACAAAAGTCTAATAATCAAGGAGTTGTTAGAAGATAGCGGTAAAGTCACCCTAATTACCAGACCAAGACGTTGGGGCAAAAGTCTGAATATGGATATGGTTCGCAGATTTCTTGAAGTGGAGGTAGATGAGTATGGGCAACCATTACCACAGAAACAAAGAGTTAATCATAAGCTGTTTACTGGAGGTGAAGTAGATTTAGGTTTTGATGAGACTAAGATACTAAAACCATTAAAAATTGCTAGTGTAGCAAAAGCCATGAAACGCCAAGGTCAATTTCCAGTAATATTCATCACTTTTAAAAGTGTGGAAGGATCAAGCTATCATAATATTGAACAAGGGGTGAAAAGCCAGCTACAAAAATTATTTCAGGCTCATAGGTATTTAAGTAATAGCAACAAACTTGAACTAGATGAACAAGCTAATTTTAACAAATATTTGTTTGATGAAATAACTCTAGAGCAGACCAAGCAGAGCCTATCTATATTAAGCAAGCTACTTTACAAACATTATAATAGAAAGCCTTGGGTCTTGATAGACGAATATGATACGCCAATTAATAGAGCTTATAGGCATTTTGGTAGTAATAAAAAAGAGTTTGAAGAGGTGTTGGGAATTTTTCGTGGCATTATGAACTCAGTTTTCAAAAAAGAAACAGGCGATCAAGAAATTCCTGTTGAACGTGGGGTAGTTACTGGCATTCTGCGGATTGCTAAGGCAGAGTTGTTTTCTGGTCTAAATAATCCAACTGAATATTCTTTATTAGATGAGAATTTTGCTAGCAGTTATGGGTTTACCCAATCAGAAGTAGATGAGTTACTAACCAAAGTGCCACTTGAAACTAATCCAGAAGAAATTAAAAATTGGTATAATGGGTATAATTTTGGTGGAGAAATCATTTATAACCCATGGTCAATTATGCGATGTTTAGGTCAACGTGGTAAACTGGATAATTACTGGATTGATAGTGGAGGCACAGGTTGGGTTGATAATGTATTTGTATCAGATGAAGTGCAACAAGATTTAAATAAACTACTAGAGGGAAAAGCCATAGTTAAGAAGTTATATAAACAAATTTCTTTTGCTGATTTGGAAGATAACCCAAATGTATTTTATAGCTTGTTATTATTTGCTGGCTATCTTAGCCCGCTATTAGCTAATGATAATAAAGAAGATCCTAGATATAGTTTAAGCATACCAAATCGGGAAGTACGTAATATTTATGTAGAGC
>JAJIYL010000042.1 GCA_020881195.1 Rickettsia endosymbiont of Pseudomimeciton antennatum
ATTCCATCAGGGCTATAGGGTAAATTTAAAGTGATTTATTAACTATAAGCCGGATACATGACTGCATTCGATTTTTTTGCTGTTATATATTATTTTTTTCTTGCATTATCGGGTAGGTCCATACATGGATTGCTTCGTCGACCTTATGGTCTCCTCGCAATGACGTTTTTTATGCTTTATATTAAGAAGCAATAATTGTTCCTTATTGTATAATTGTTAACTTATTACATTATTATATACGCTTTTTCTTAATAAGAGAAATAATAATGCCAAGCGACAAAAGAATAATTGTCATAACCAGTGTAGTGTAAGATGGAATATGAATAACATGTTCAGCGAATATTTTTATACCAATAAATATTAATATTAATGCTAGGGAATATTTTATGTAACTAAATTGCTTAACAACATTAGCTAAGCACAAGAATAATGCACGTAAACCTAATATGGCAAAAATATTAGAAGTATAAATTATATAAGGATCCTTAGTGATAGCAAATATTGCTGGTATACTATCAATGGCAAACACAATATCCATGACTTCTATCATTATTAATGATGCAAGAAGAGGTGTAATACTTGTACCTTTGCTGGTTTTAATAAAAAATTTGTAACCAGAAATTTTCGGAGTAAGACTCAAGTATTTTTGTAAAATTCTATAGATATACGATTCTTGCACTTTCAGCTTTTTATTTGATATATAAAAAGTTTTTATACCTGTAATTATAAGGATAATCGCAAAAACATATAATAACCAAGAAAATTTTGAGATAACAATGACCCCTAAATATATAATTATACCTCTAGAAACTATGACACCTAGAATCCCTAAAAATAATATCCGATGTTGATATATCAAAGGAATAGAAAAAAATTGGAAGATCATTAAAATAATAAAAATATTATCCAATGACATGGCTTTTTCTATAAAAAAACAAGTGTAATATTCCCGGGCTTTTTCTCCTCCCATATCAAAGAAAATAAAAATACCAAAGAGGCATGCTATAATTAAGTAAAAAAGACTCAAATAAATAGTTTGGCGGAAGGTTAATACCTTATTTTCTTTGTTGGCAAAACCAAGATCATAGATTAGTAAACCTACAATCACTATACAAAAAACAATCCATGTCAAAGTTTCCTCCTATAAATCACTAATTTGAAAAATTGATTTTTAACTCCATTATTCATAACGTTTATGAATACTACATTTTTTGGTAACGAACTTGACGCAGTTAGAGATACAAGATATAATTATATACTAAATTTCTTTTATAAGGTATTAGTGCTAACTATATTTAGTGATAATATACAAATTAACAAAATAGCAATAGCAAAAAATGTTTAATCAAATTTTAAAAAAATCCCCTTGGGACGATTCTGAAGAGGAAGAAAAAAGTGAATATAATATATTTACTAGACCAAGAAAAAAGAATAAGTTTAACTTTCACGAGTTTTTTAATAACTTTGGGTTCAACAACAACATAATGATATTAGTGTTTTTATCATTAGTTGCCATTTGGTTTGCTTCCGGAGTTTATGAAGTTAAAGAAGGAGAGGAAGCCGCCGTAATGAGGTTTGGTAAATTTGTTCGCAAAGGGTCTCCTGGTTTGAATTATCACCTTCCCATGCCGTTTGAACAGGTAGTAGTTGAGAAAGTAAATCAATCTCGGAGAATTGAGATTGGTTATAGATCAACAAGTAACCTTAGACCTAATATAGATAATACAAAAGCTATGACGGCTGAGAGTACTATGCTTACTGGCGATGAAAATATTGTTGCCCTAAATTGTGACGTAATGTGGCATATTAGTGATTTGGAAAAATACATTTTTAATATTGTCAATCCGGAAGATTCGGTGAAAACAGTTGCTGAAAGTGCGATAAGAGAAGTTATCGGTAATACTCCTATATCTTCAATATTATCAGACCAGAAACAAGAAATTACTAATAAAATTGAAGCTTTAACCCAGAAAATTCTTGATCATTATAATGCTGGTGTTGGCATTGAGAAAGTGCAGTTACTAAAAGCTGAACCACCAGCTGAGGTAATCGATGCTTATAGGGATGTACAAACTTCTAAAGCTGATAAAGAACGTGAGATAAACCAGGCACAATCTTATAATAATGATATTTTGCCTAAGGCAAGGGGTGAAGCGGCTAAAATAGTGCAAGAAGCGGAAGGTTACAGACAAGAAGTTATCTCAAAGGCTGAAGGGGATAGCAAGAGATTTGCTGCTATCTATACACAATATGTTGCTAATAAATCGATAACTAAGGATCGCCTTTACTTAGAAGCTGTAGAAAACGTTCTAATGGGTACCAGCAAGGTTATTATGGGTACTAATGGCGTTTTGCCGCATATGGCAATTCAGCAAAATAAAATTAAGGAGTAGTGCTAGATGAAGACAATTTATTATATAAGTTTTGTAGCTCTTGGATTATTCTTATCAGTTATCAGTGCTTTGTTTACCGTTGACCAACGTCATTCTGCTGTGGTATTTCAATTTGGCGAAGCGGTAAGGACAATTGAAAGCCCTGGATTAAATGTTAAGATTCCATTCATTCAAAATGTTGAGTTTTTTGATAAACGTATCTTAAATGTCGAGGCAGAGGCAAAGGAGCTAACTGCTTCTGATGGAAAAAGGGTAATCGTTGATGCTTTTGCCAAATTTCGTATTATTGATCCTGTGATGTTTTACAAAACTGTCCATAACTATCAGGGAGTTAAAATTAGGCTTAATAAAAACCTAGAATCTTCGATGAGAAAAGTTATAGGTAGATTACCTTTAACTAGCCTTCTTACCAATGAAAGGTCTGAGATAATGTCAAATATCTTAAATCAAGTTAATCAAGAGGCAAGAAATTTTGGGCTTGATGTAATTGATGTTAGAATTTTAAGAGCTGATTTACCAAAAGAAAATAGTGCGGCAATCTATCGCCGTATGCAAACTGCTCGTGAAAAAGAGGCAACTCAAATAAGAGCTGAAGGGCAAGAAGAAGGGGCACGTATAAGATCCAGAGCTGACAAAGAAAGTAAAATATTGCTTGCTGAAGCTTATATGCAATCTCAAATCATCAAAGGGGAGGGGGATAGGGAATCAGCCAAGATATATAACCTTGCTTATTCTGTTGATCCAGAGTTTTATAAATTTTATAGATCATTGGAAGTATATAAAAATACTTTAAAGAAAGATGACACTTCTTTTGTATTGTCTCCAGAAGCAGAGTTGCTTAAATATTTAAATTTAGGGAAATAATAGTTAATTGTGATGACATTAAAGGTCGTAGTGTAAGCCCCACACAACGTCATTGCGAGGAGCTGAAGGCGACGAAGCAATCCACAAAAGCGATTAGAGATGGATTGCTTCATTGACCTTACGCGGTCTCCTCACAATGACGGTTTAATTGGCAACCCGGGTTAATTAGATAGATTATATGGTGCAAAATATTATTAATAAGTATACTAATTTACTGAAATATTTGGTCATAGCTCTTCTGATGAGCTTATGGCTGGCATCTTCTGTTTTTGCTGAAAATATTCCGTCAAATCAAATTCCATTAACTAAGGATGCTGCTACTCCTGAAGAATCTAGTAATTTACAGTCAGCACCAATAAAGAGATATGAGTCTCCTAATTATAGTTTTGCAGATATTGTTGAGCCACTTATTCCAGCTGTGGTAAATGTTTACACTGTGCAATATAGTCAAAAATCAGAAGATTCTCATAAGAAATCTTTTGAATATTTTCCGTTCGATTATTTAAATGAACTTCTGGAGCGTTTTAATCTACCTTTTAATTTTGATGAGATGTATTCAAACCCTAAATCTGTTCCCCTTGGCTCCGGTTTTATTATAGATCCAGATGGTTTTATTGTTACCAATCATCATGTAGTTGCCAATGCAGATGAGATTCACGTAAAATTAACTGATAATAGAGAGATGTCAGCTAAATTGGTAGGTAGTGATCAAAAAACTGATCTTGCTCTTTTAAAAATTGAGGCAGAAAATCCTTTGCCTTTCGTAAAATTTGGTGATTCCGGTAAGGCTAGAGTAGGAGATTGGGTTATTGCCATCGGTAATCCTTTTGGTAGGCTTGGAGGAACCGTTACTGTTGGTATCATATCTTCAAAAGGACGTGATATTGATAGCGGTATAGTAGATGATTTTATACAAACTGATGCGGCTATCAATAATGGTAATTCCGGTGGACCAATGTTTAATATTAATGGTGAAGTTATAGGAGTCAATACGGTAATGTTCTCACCTTCTGGAACTAATATTGGCATTGGATTTGCCATTCCATCTAATACCACCAAATCAATTATCAACCAACTAAGGCAAAATGGGAAAATTAATCGTGGTGGTCTTGGGGTAATAATTCAAGAAGTAACTAATGAAATAGCTGAAGGATTTGGGCTAAAAGAAGCCTCAGGAGCATTAGTAGTAGAAGTACAAAAAGATGGTTCAGGTGAGAAATTTGGTATAAAGCCTGGAGATGTAATAATAGAGTTTGCTGGACAACCAGTAAAAAGTTCAAGAAGGTTACAGGTAATGGTTGCAGAAGCCACCGTTGATCAAGAAGTGAAAATTATAGTCGTACGCGATGGCAAGAATCACGAGCTAAATGGTAAGATTAGTCAAGAAGAGGAGCCAGAACCTAGAAGAGTAAGCGATAAGGTAAGTGATAAAATCTCCATTGTAAAAAATAATATTACTTTCAGTAATTTAACTGATAATCTTAAACAAAAATTTGCCATTGGCAATAAAGCCAATGGCGTCATTGTAACTAACCTTGCTAAGGATGGAAAAAATTACAAATTTAAAATTGGTGATTTAGTAGTAGCATGCAATCAACAGCCGATATTTTCTATAGAGCAATTAAATTTGTTGTATGAAAATGCACGAACTATGAAGAAACAAAATATAATATTATTGGTACAGAGATGGGGTGTTTCTATGTTTATAGCTTTGCCGGTAACAAATTAGACTTACCTAGCATAAGGCAATCTAGTTGGTATAAATATGCTCAGTACACGACAAAAAGATTAAGGAGAGGAAAAAAGAGTGGATAATGCCTAACCAATTGTCTATTTTTCACATTATATTACTTAGTGCTTTAGAGTTTTTGTGCTATACTGTTTCTTAGGTATACTCAAATGATTTGAAGAATTGGAACGTAAAACAAGGGGTGAGCGAGCGGAGCGTAGATGAACTACGTGAGTACGCGAATACTCCGAAGTTTTACGGAGGCAATTCTTCAAACCATTTGAGTATACTAATAACTACAATAGCAGCATATATATGGATAAAATAACTCCTCGCGTGGATTTAGCTTTCAAAAAGATCTTTGGTGTAGAAGAGAATAAGGATTTACTAATATCTTTGATTAATTCTATCGTTGGACAAGAGGATCAAGTGGCAGAAATAACGCTGCTTAATCCATATAACCCTAAAAATTTTAAGAATGATAAACTGTCAATATTAGACGTTAAAGCCAAATCTGTTGATGGCAAAAGGTTCAATATTGAGATTCAAATTAGTGACGAAGCTGATTATGATAAGCGAGCTTTATATTACTGGGCTAAATTATATACTGAGCAATTAAAGGTAGCTCAGGACTATTCGACCTTAAGCAAAGCCATTGGTATTCATATACTTAATTTTACTTCTATTCCTAAAGTAGATAAATATCACAATGTTTTCCATATAGTCGAAAAAGATAGTGGCTTGTTGTATTTCAAGGACCTCGAATTACATACTATTGAGCTTAATAAGTTTACTGATAATTCTCATGAGGAATTAGCGGATATACTGAAAAAAGTAAAAGGCTCTTTAGATATGTGGTTAGCTTTTTTAACAAGACATGACCTACTTAAC
Organism: Rickettsia endosymbiont of Pseudomimeciton antennatum; assembly: GCA_020881195.1. GTDB lineage: Bacteria > Pseudomonadota > Alphaproteobacteria > Rickettsiales > Rickettsiaceae > Tisiphia. The sequence continues at coordinate 5,878 of JAJIYL010000042.1, forward strand.
AAAGATAATTTGCCTAAAGAACTGGACAATATTGCCTTAAAAAAAGCACTAACAGTGCTAAATGTTATGAACTTTACTGATGAAGAACGTGAAGCTTATGAGGACCATCTTAAATGGCTGCGTATCGAAGCTAATACTATCAAGAAATTTGAGGATAAAGGTAGAGCGGAAGAAAGAATATCTATGGCAAAAGAAATGCTATTAAACAATGAGCCGATGGAAAAAATTATTAAATACACTAAGTTCAGTAAATCTCAAATAGAAAATCTAAAATGACTTACGATTCTCAAACTGTTACTGCTCTAAAAATCGACAATTGGTTAGGCGTTATCCTCTCCTTAATCTTCTTGTCGTGTACTGAGATAAATATGCTTTTCAAATTTCTAAAAATATAATTTTTACTATGCATAATAATGTTAAAATATACTCAAATGATTTGAAGAATTGGAACGTAAAACAAGGGATGAGCGAGCGGAGCGTACAACTAGTACGTGAGCACGCGAATTCCCCGAAGTTTTGCGGAGCCAATCCTTCAAAGCAGAAGAGTATATCAGTATTAAGTTTTTATAGTTTTACTAACCTAGAAAATCTTGAGGTTTTGCTGCCAAAGATTTTATATCTTGGCAAGAAAAGAGGGGTCAGGGGTACTATTCTTTTAGCTCCTGAAGGGTTTAACGGTTCAATTTCTGGTACAAAAGAAGAAGTAAGTTTTTTAGTAGATGAAATTATCAGCCTTACGTTAGCGGAAGATGTAAATATTAAAGTAAATTACTGTGATATCCATCCTTTTCAAAAGTTGAGAGTAAAGCTTAAAAAAGAAATTATTGCTATGGCAGTTGGGGAGCTTGATATTGCCCGTCTTAAGGGGGAGTATATTGAGCCACAGAATTGGGATAAGTTTATTAGCCGAGATAATGTGGTAGTAATAGATACTAGGAATGATTATGAAGTGTGTATAGGTACTTTTAAAGGGGCTATAGATCCAAAAACAGAAACGTTTAAGCAATTTCCAAAATGGGTAGAACAAAATAAAGAGTTACTTGTTGGAAAAAAAATAGCGATGTATTGTACTGGTGGGATTAGATGTGAAAAGTCAACAGCCTATTTGAAAAAACTTGGTTTTAATGATGTATACCATCTTAAAGGTGGTATCCTACAATATTTAGAAGTTACCCATAATCGTAGCAATCTATGGCAAGGAGAATGTTTTGTGTTTGATGATAGGAGAGCTGTGGCAAGTGATCTATCGCCAGCTGAAGGGCATTGGTTGGAACGTGGTGGTTGATATAGATGTATACTCAAATGATTTGAAGAATTGGTTCTGTTTCCTTTATTATTTCTGGCAAGTAGCACAATAGAAACTAGTCCTACCGGATTGTTTTATTTTCCTTATTATTCCTTGGCAATTTAAACATTTTTGATTTTCTCGTGCATAGACCTGTAATTCTTGTTGGAAATAACCAGGTTTACTATCGCCACTAACAAAATCCTTGAGAGTAGTTCCGCCTGCTGATATTGCCTTTGTTAAGACATGTTTAATGGCTAACAACAAATTACTTATTTCGTTGTTTGATAAACTACTACCCAGTCTGCCTGGATGTATTTTAGCGATAAAAAGGCTCTCAGAGGCATATATATTACCAACACCGACAATAATCCGATTATCCATTAATAAATTCTTTATCGGAACAGAGCGATTCAGCAATTTTATTTTTAGATATTCATAAGACATATCCTCTGACAGAGGTTCTACGCCTAGATTTACTAAAAATTTTTCTTCAAGGAGCTTTGTTTGCCCGGTATAAATCATACCGAAACGTCGTGAATCGTTAAAAACTAATTTCTCACAAGTCCCCAAAGAGAAAATCACATGATCATGCTTTTGTAACTGATAATCGCTAGGTTGTAGTGTTAGTCTACCCGTCATACCAAGATGGACAATAATCGAATAATAATTATCTAGATCAATTAACAAATATTTTGCCCTACGTCTTAGAGCGATAATTCTTGCTGATTTCACATCTGACTCTAACTGATCGCTCAGCTTATAACGTATATTATCCCGTCTTTTATCAAGCTTATTTATGGTAGCCCCTACTATTCGCTGTTCTAGGCAGCGTTTTAATGTTTCGACCTCAGGAAGTTCTGGCATTTTTACATTTTACTACTATTGTTAATTTATTATATACTATATATAGCACATAAACAACTTAGCACTAATAGTCATGTTGATAATAAGTACTATGGCTAAATGTTAATCGGGCTAGCTATATGTGCATTGAATCAGTTTAGGTAAATATAACATGCAAAAATTTTCATTTGACTTACAATCCCAACATAAAAAAGCCAGAACTGGTGTTATAACTACAGTACATGGTCAAATACGTACTCCAGCTTTTATGCCAGTTGGCACAAGAGGTACGGTAAAAGCTATGTTACCGGAAGCGGTGGAATCTACTGGAGCTGATATAATACTTGGTAATACTTATCACTTAATGTTACAACCAAGTGCTGAAAGAATTGCCAGACTTGGAGGTTTGCGTAAATTTATGAATTGGTCAAAGCCTGTACTTACCGACTCGGGTGGTTTTCAGGTGATGTCCCTATCAAAATTGCGTAAGATTACAGAAGAAGGAGTAATTTTTAACTCGCATATTGATGGTAGTAAGCATATGTTAACTCCTGAGCGGGCAATGGAGATACAATATCTTCTAGATAGTACCATTACTATGGCGTTTGATGAATGTACCCCATATCCGGCAATATTTGAGCAAGCAAAATCATCGATGGAATTAACATCCAGATGGGGGGAGAGATCAAGAAAAGCATTTATTCAAAGAGAAGGTTATGGTCAATTTGGTATTGTACAGGGAAGTATATATCAAGAGTTGCGTGCCGAGTCATCACAGAATTTAGTAGAATTAGATTTTGAAGGGTATGCTATTGGGGGGCTGGCAGTAGGTGAAGGACAAGAGCAAATGTTTAGAGTACTAGACTATGCCCCGGATTTGTTACCTAAATATAAACCAAGATATCTTATGGGAGTTGGCAAACCAGATGATATTATTGGGGCAGTTGCCAGGGGAATAGATATGTTTGATTGCGTTATTCCAACACGTTCGGGTCGGAATGGTCAAGCTTTTACTAAATACGGTATAGTCAATATTCGTAATAGTCAGTATAAGGATGATCAGGAACCTCTCGAATATGATTGCCCATGTCCAGCATGTAAAAATTATAATAAAGCTTACTTGCATCATTTGGTAAAGATCAAAGAGATTTTAGGATCAGTACTTATGACATGGCATAATTTGGTATATTTTCAAGAATTAATGTCAAGAATAAGACAATATATCCGACAAGGAAAAGATTTTGATTTTATAAATTAGTGTAAAGAGATGTTTTTAATTAAGTTGCCCTACATCATTGCGAGGAGCTACTTTAGTAGCATTGATGCAATCCAGGAAAGGATCAGAAATGGATTGCCACAACCACTATGTGATCTTGCAATGACGTAATGCATACTATCTCAATTCGGGAGATAAGAATTATAATTTTTATCCCACACATTTTAATTTTATTTATTTGGAGAAATCAAATGAAAAAAACAGCTCTATCCGGATGTCAAGTGACCGGGGCTCTACATTTAGGAAACTATCTCGGGGCGATTGTCAATTGGTCTAAGATTCAGGATGAGTATAATTGCTTGTTCTTTTTAGCCGATTTGCATGCTATTACTATAGATCGCTCACCCATAGAGCTAAACTCTTCTATATTGCAAACTGTTGCTATATATATAGCAACAGGTCTTGTACCAGAGAAAACCACTATATTTGCACAAAGTATGGTGAAAGAACATGTTGAACTTGCTTGGATATTAAATTGTGTTACCCCACTTGGCTGGCTTAAACGCATGACTCAGTTTAAAGATAAAGTTGGAAAAGACCAGGAAACTGCTGGTTTAGGATTATTGTCTTACCCAGTATTGATGGCAGCTGATATATTATTATATAATGCTGATGTAGTACCTGTTGGCGATGATCAAAAACAGCATTTAGAACTTACCAGAGATATTGCGGCTATTATCAACAGGAAATTCAATCGGGATATCCTAAAGTTACCTGAACCATTAATTCAAGGTTCATCAAGAATAATGAGCTTAAAAGATGGTCGTAAAAAAATGAGTAAATCTGATCCATCTGATTTATCTCGTATTAATTTAAATGATAGTCGGGATCAAATTTACCAAAAAATTAAAAAAGCTAAAACAGATCATTTATCTGAAATCAGTTATGATCCTCAAAATAGACCAGAAATCAGCAATTTAATTGACATTTATTGCAGTTTATCTGGTGCTAATGTTGACAAAATAGTTGATCAATACCAAAATGCTGGTTTTGCCAAATTTAAGGATGATCTAGCTGATATTATCATCACAACTCTAACTCCCATTAATACTAAATATATAGAGCTAATAAAAAACCAAGATTATCTGATAACTACACTACATAACGGAGCAGATAAAGCTAGAATTACTGCTGCTAAAACTCTGATTGAAGTCAAGAAATTAATGGGCTTTGTTATGTAGCATTTTGATAGTTTAACCGTGAATAATGGATTGCTTCGTCGTCTACGCCTCCTCGTAATGACGTCTTAGGGTATATATAAGTCTATTAGCGAGACCATGTAATGGTCGAAGCAATCCATTTTTGGTTACTTTTTGGATTGCTTCGTCGCTACTAAAGTAGCTCCTCGCAATGACGGTATGTTGCAAAGTGGCTCCTCGCTAATAGACGTTTGTGAATTTGGTGTAATGTTGTCCTGGTTAGCTATATAATTCATGTAAAATTAAATATTTTTTACTATTATACTTAGTGCTAGTGATCTTATAGTATATATTAACTATTTATATTATACCAAATCTAAGAATTTAAAATATGATAAGCCCAATTTTAAAACAATTTATAATTATTTTGCCTGAGATAACGTTGACCTTACTGGCTTTGTTTACTCAATTATCTGCTGTATTATTTAGTAAAAAAACTAGAATCATCACTAATATTACGATATTATTATCGATTGTACTTTTTATTGCTTGCGTTCAGGGTGAAGCAGTAGCTTTTAGTAATTCATTTGCTACTAATAGTTTTACTGGTGCTTGTAAATCTTTTGTTTTACTTTTTTCGGTGATGACCATGATAATTTATAGTGATTATTGTAAAATCACTAATGAAAAATTTAAGACAGAGTTTATAACTTTAGTGCTGCTTTCAACTGTTGGTATTTTTATTACTATATCAGCACGTAATTTTTTATTGTTATTTGTGGCTATGGAATTGCAAGCACTAGGAGCGTATGTATTAGCCGGCTTTAGTTTACATAATATTAAATCATCAGAAGGGGCGTTAAAATATTTTATTCTAGGTAGTTTGGTTAGTTGTTTGACATTATTCGGGATGTCTTTTATTTACGGATTTGGTGGTAGTTTAGATTATAGTAATATTCTATACAAATTAAATCAATCAGCCCAGCCAAATATTGGTTTAATAATTGGCTTAGTACTTTTTTTAAGTGGTATTTTCTTTAAATTATCTAGTACTCCTTTGCATGTTTGGACGCCGGATGTATATGAGGGGTCACCAATTCCTTCAGTTAGCTATTTTGCTGCTGCCACAAAAATTGGTAATGTAGTGGTATTATTAAATATAATGACGATGGTAGTTGGTGATTACAAACAAATCTCAGTTGATTTAATAAAAATAACGGCAATTTTGTCGATGTTGGTTGGGGCAGGGGGGGCTATTAGACAAACCTCTCTCAAAAGGCTAATGGGCTATAGCACCATTCTAAATATTGGATATGTTTTGATGGGAGTTGCTCTGCATAGTAATCAAGGTAATAATGTTGCATTAGTGTATATGCTTATTTATGCTGCTTCTGTTACCGGCTTTTTTGCCTGTTTAATTGCTCTGCTGGGGAAAAAAGTGGATACGGCAAATTTTGATGCTATTAAAGGTCTTGCTGCTAGTCGTAAGGCTTTAGCTGGTGGGATTACGATTATCATGTTTTCGATGATTGGCATTCCCCCGCTAGCAGGATTCTTTGGTAAGTATTTCATTTTTTATCAGGCTATTATAGAGAAACAATTTACTCTAGCATTTATAGCTATTGGTACCAGTATTATAGCAGCTTATTATTACCTCAAAATAGTTAGGTCTATGTACTTTTTTGAGGCAAGTGAAAGTTTGCAGCTAGAGTCAATACCAACATATCAAGGATTAAGGTTTGTCAGTTGTCTTGTTATAGGATTTCTATTAATTTTTTCTCTCTTTCTGAGGTAATTATGTCTTGGCAGAAAAAATATAAGTTACTAGTTTTTGATGAAATAGATAGTACCAGCTCTGAAACTATTAGGATGGCTAAGGCTTGTTCTGATGGGAATTATGTAATATTGGCTAAAAATCAAACAAAATCGCATGGCAGAAATAGCAGAATTTGGCATTCTAGTTTAGGGAATTTGCATGTTAGTATATTATTAAATCATAAGATTAATCTCAGTTATATTCCGCAATTATCTTTTGTTATGGCTATTGTTGTTTATAAAACTATCAATTCTTTAACCGCTAGCTCAGGAAATTCTATCAAATTAAAATGGCCCAATGATATTTTGATAAACGATAAAAAAGTATCTGGTGTATTGCTTGAATCTATTAGTATAAATAACAATAATTATCTTATTATAAGTATTGGCGTTAATATCAAGGAAAGTCCTGTAAATATTGATCAATTGGCAACCAATTTATCTGATGAGAATATAGAAGTAAAAGATCCAGAATATTTATTAGATATCTTGATGATTAATTTTGAAAAATATTTTAGTAGATGGAAAGAACAGGGATTTAGCAAAATAAGACAATATTGGCTTAAAAATGCTTATAAGCTGGGCGAGATGGTTAGCATAAATGATGGAAACACAAAAATCTCAGGAATTTTTAAAGACATAGATGAAAATGGTAGTATAAGAATTCAGCTTGATGATGGAAAGATAGTTACCTCACTTAGTTCCGAGATATTAAACTGCCTATAGCTAATCCAACTAGTCATTGCAAGAAGGAGTAAGCCGATGAAGCAATCCAGAAAATAACCAAAAATGGATTGCCACGACCTACTTGCGTGGTGTCACTAATAGACATGGTAATATTAGCCTTGGTTAAATTGTTGATAAAATTTGATAGCTTTGTTTAAATCTTCTACTGTATCAACAGAAATGGGGATATTGTTGACATAGCATACCCCTATGGACATATTATTTTGTAAGGCTCTTAGTTGTTCAAGTTTTTCGCTTAATTCTAAAGCTGAAACCGGTAAGTTTATGAATTTAGTTAACGCTTCTTTACGGAACCCATACATTCCTACATGATATAAAAATTCTTTAGCACCATGCGGAATAAGACTGCGAGAAAAATACAAAGCCTTGTCGTTATGGTCAACAATAACTTTGACATTACTATCTCCATTTACGCCGTCTACACCAACTTTTACTACTGGGGTCATAATATCATGATCAGTAGATTTTAGAGTTTCAATAACTTTTATAATCGATTCAGGTTCTATAAAAGGCATATCACCTTGTACATTTAGGATATAATTAATATTGTGATTGCCAGCTATTGCTTGAAATGCCTCATATACACGGTCAGTACCAGTTTGACATTCTTGGCTTGTCATAATCAATTGTCCGTCACAATCAGTAACTTTTTTAGCTATAATTTCTGAGTCAGTTGCCACATAAACGTTTTTTAGCTTGGTTAAGTGTACTTGCTTAATAACGTGTTCAATTATAGATAATTTTCCTATAAGTTGCAGAGGTTTTTGGGGAAGTCTTACCGAATCAAGTCTTGAAGGAATAATAATTGCAACATCAGAATGCATAAGCCACCATATTTAAAGATATTTACCAAAATAATTGTTTACACAATACAATAAAATATGTTTACACAAAAGAAGAAAATTAGTGGAAAATTAGTTTACACAAATGGAGAAATAATTGTTGACATGACAGGTTTTTTAAACGATAAAGTAAAGCGTATTAGACATAGTTCTTGAGACACAATTTGTCTTTTTGTCTTTAGTAGTATTTGTCTAGGGCTCGTAGCTCAGTTGGTAGAGCACTTGACTTTTAATCAGGTTGTCCCGGGTTCGAATCCCGGCGAGCCCACCACTTCAGGGTACTTAAGCCCCTTAATCGACCTGAATACCGCCAATATTTAAAAGGTGAAGGTATTAATGGGTTTGTAGCTCAGCTGGTTAGAGCACACGCCTGATAAGCGTGAGGTCGGAAGTTCAAGTCTTCTCAAACCCACCATTCGTAAGTATTCTTTATGAATCTTGAGAATAGTATAGTTGAACAATTAAGCCATAATAAGTTAGGTATTTACTGGCTTAGAAATGGTATAATCTCGCTTGCTCTTGCTGGGGTGTATTCAATAATATTGGTAATGCTTCGCACTCCAATGTTAGTTAACCTATTTCCCAATACAGAAATCTTTAAATCAGCTTTGGTTGTTCATGTTAATTTATCAATCTTAGTTTGGTTGATATCCGTTACAGCATGTATCTGGAGCTATAATTTACAGTCGGCGACTACTTCCAGTATAACATATGTAATATTAGCATTTTTTGGCACTGCACTAATAGCTTTGTCGCCATTTTGTGGTCAAAATTTTCCTGTAATGAATAATTACATACCAATGCTGGAAAATATAATATTTATTCTCGGAATTAGTTTGTTTGGTGTGTCGGTATTGTTATTTTCATCAAATGTCATCCTAATCGGGATAAAAAACCTAAAAAATCAAAAATTGATTAATTTTACTATCCTCTCTACCGCCATAATGTGGGTGTTAATATGGGTATGTTTTATTTGCTCTTATTGCCAACTACAGCAAGTTATTAAACTTGTGCCAGTCGATATAGAATTTTACTATGAATTGCTTTTTTGGAGTGGCGGACATTTATTACAATTTCTTTACACACAAATTCTGATATTAGTCATGACAGTGTTATGCCATGCTTGGATAGGAAAAGAATTAAAATTTAACAAGCTATATCTGCTACTATTATATTTAAATTTTATGATAAGTATTGCAGCTATTTGGGGACACTTATCATATGATATTATAGATGCTGAATTCAAAGAATATTACACTAAACAAATGAAATATGGTGGAGGAATAGCACCAGTTTTATCTTTGATAGTAATGTTTTATGAGCTAGTTAGTCAGAATCATAAGATAGCGGTGAATTATCCTGTAAAGGCAAGCATAATTTGTTCTAGCATATTATTTTTGTCCGGAGGATTTATTGGCATGTTAATCACCGGCATGAATGTTACTATTCCCGCTCACTACCATGGTTCAATTGTTGGAGTAAGTGTGGCATTTATGGGCTTTAGCTTTCTTTTATGCGATAATTTATGTGACAATAAACAAAAGAAAAATTCATATTTCTCCGCAGCAATTATTACTTTAACTATCGGACAAATGTTACATATTATAGCTCTTCTTTTGGCTGGTGGGTACGGGGTGATGCGAAAAACACCAGGAGTAGAAATGACTATTAGCAGTAAGTTATTAATGGGTATAATGGGTGGTGGTGGACTGATTGCTATTGTTGGTGGCTTGATGTTTGTTATTATTTGTGGTAAAAAGATGTTATTTAAATAATTAGTATAATAAAAATAATGACTTTGAATAAACCTACTATAGAAGAAGCCAGAGAAGCAGTTAAAACTTTATTACGATTTATCGGTGAGGATCCAAATAGAGAGGGGCTGGTAAAAACTCCTGATAGAGTAGTAAAAACTTACCAAGAGATGTTTTGTGGGTACGATAGAGATGTAGAAGAAATACTAGCTACTAAGTTTTATGATACTTGTAACTTTCAGGACTTCATCTTATTAAAAGACATACATTTTAATTCTTTTTGTGAACATCATTTATTACCAATAACTGGTACAGTGGATATAGCTTATATACCAGATAATTGTATAATAGGTATAAGTAAATTTGCCAGAATAGTTGATGTTTTTGCAAAAAGACTACAGATTCAAGAGAAAATGACAGTACAAATTGCTGAAACATTACAGCAATATATTAAACCTATGGGTGTTGCGGTCAGGATTTCTGCATTACATAGTTGTATGACTCTTAGAGGAGTTATGCAAAATGATAGTATTATGAATACTATGCATTATACTGGTATATATTTAGAGCAACAGAAATATCGCCACGAATTTCTCAATATTATTGCAAAAAGATAATCAAAGAAAGAGCTATGTTACTATCAAAATATTTTTTACCGGTGCTAAAGGAAGAACCAGTAGAGGCACAAGTGGTTTCTCACAGGTTGATGCTTAGAAGCGGTATGATAAGACAACAATCTGCTGGGATTTATAGCTGGTTACCTATGGGGTTAAAAGCCCTGAAAAATGTTGAAAATATTGTTCGGCTTAATATGAATAAAGTAGGTGCCATCGAAATATTAATGCCTTGTATTCAACCAGCATCTTTATGGATGGAATCTGGAAGATTTGAAAATTATGGTAAGGAAATGTTAAAATTCCAGGATCGCCATGATAATACGTTATTATTTGGACCTACTAATGAAGATATGGTTACCGATATTTTTAGAAATAATATTCAGTCCTATAAAGATTTGCCAAAAAACTTATATCATATTCAGTGGAAATTTAGGGATGAAATTAGACCTCGCTTTGGGGTGATGCGTGGCAGAGAGTTTTTAATGAAAGATGCATATTCTTTCGATATAGATCAAATAAGTGCGATAAAAACTTATAATCAGATATATTTAGCATATATGCAAACATTTCGTGATATGGGGTTGATGGTAATCCCAGTACTTGCCGATAATGGGTCGATTGGAGGTAATTTAAGTCATGAGTTCCATATTCTTGCCGATAATGGTGAGAGTACTATTTTTTATGACAAAAAATTTCTATCTTTAACAGAGCAGGAAAGTTTAGATATTGAAAAATTACAATCCTTATATGCGGCAGCAGAAGAAAAACATGATCCTGATAAATGTTTGTTATCAGAAGATAATCTTGCTAGCAGTAAAGGTATAGAGGTTGGGCATATTTTTTATATTGGTATAAAATATTCCAAAGCAATGAATGCTTTAGTAAATGGTAATGATGGTAGTCTTGTGCCAGTGGAAATGAGTTCTTATGGTATCGGTATTTCGAGACTTTTAGCTGCTATAATCGAATCAAGTCATGATGATAAAGGGATTATATGGTCTCCAAATATTGCTCCTTTTATGGTATCAATATTAAATTTGAACTTGCTTGATAGTAAATGCAATGAACTATCACAAAATCTATATGACCAATTTGTAGCAAGTAAAATAGAAGTATTATACGATGATACAAATGAGAGAGCTGGTAAAAAATTTGCCACTCATGATCTTATAGGTTCACCGTACCAAATAATTATTGGATCCAAGAACTCTGGGAATAATGTAGTCGAACTAAAAGATCGTAAAACAGGCAAAATAGAAGAATTAGCTGTGGAAAATGTTATTGATAGAATATTTGAGTATACAACCATGGTAGTTTAAAAGTTGTGGAAAAAATAACCAGTGTCATTGCTTCGTCGCCACCACAAAGTGGCTCCTAGCTAATAGTGCCAGGTTGTTTTCTCTATGACTTTTAATGCCATGCGTAAGGTGAATTAATGAGTTATCTCCAACAGTCTACTATGTGTTTAGTCCCAGGGTGTGGTGGTTAGGGTTAATAATAAATTTATTTGGATCAGATGTCCATGTTTTTATGATAAATCCATAAGGAGTTAAACCTTTAAGAGCCTTTAATCTGTTTTTTTGTAATGTAATAGCTGAATAATTAAGATTACAATTGTGGTTATTAAGAGTTACGAGTAAAAAAGAGGATATGCTTAATGGTTGATTAGACATATATAAATTAATTATTCGATTTCAATACCTAATCTTTTTAATATTAAAGTATTAAATTTAATCCTATTTTCTTCCTCTTTTTCTAATGTTGGTAGTAACTCCATTTCATATGTATCATTAGCATCCAATAACTTAGAGGAACATTCAAAATGTACTCCTGATAAAATGACTTTTCCTTTATTATAATTAATTTCTATAAGTGCCGGTAAATAATTATCATCTTTTTCAATATGGTAATAAGCTAATACTTTTACGTTTGCATAAGAATCAGCATTATAAAAATACCCTCCGCCATTATAATAAACTCTTAAATTAGTAAAATCATGTTCATTAGGTATATCTAATTTAAGTAGTGCTGCTCTAGCTCCGCTATTTGTTTTGTAATCATATTTAGCAAGAATAGGACCAATAGATTTATCAGGAAAAAATGCTAATTCCCGTTTTCCTAAAACTTCTAATTCACCGTTTTTATCAAACTCAACAAAATTAGAACCATAATACGCTCCTGCACATAACCCTAAATAACTTCCTCCATTTTCTACGTATTGTTTAATAATTTTATTTCCTTTGCCATTAAGTTTTTTAGTGTAAGGTATATCTTCCCCACCAGGCATTACTAATAATACAGCATTTTTTGTCCATTCTTTATATAAAATATCTTTTGCATTAATAAAATTAATTTTATAAGCAGTAGTGATATTTACTAAAGTATCAAAAATATATTTTAAACAATTTTTCCCAGCACCATCATATATGTATATACTGTTTTGGGTAATTATTTTATCTGTATTATCTTCATAACCTAAAACTGCTTGTTCTTGGAATGTGTAAATTTCTGGTTCTAACATAGTTTAATGCCCCCTGATAAACTTTAAGTGACATAAAACTAATATTATGGGTAATATAATAAAGCTGATTTTCATATTTAATTGAGCTCCTACTGTAGGAATGAAATTACATATTAAAAAAGCTAAATTGTATGAGCATATGAACAGTAATCCTCCAATAGAAGAGGGAACAAACGATGATATTTTGTTGAGGGAGATAACCATAAAACTAGTTAAAAAATATTGATATGATATAGTAAAAATTACCAATATTAGAAAAGATTTATATGTCAAAAAATACCATATTAAAGGATAAAAAAAGAAAAATAATATGTAAATCGACTTAATGTATAAGTACCATCTCTTATCAATTGCAATACCAGTAATAATTGCTGTAATAATTGATCCTACCAAACCTATGCTAGAAGCAAGATATATGGATGATATAGTAATATCAAAATATTTTGATATTACACTTGGCATATAAATATATATTACTATCAAGGATGCAGGTAGTAAAAGTAATGTTATGGCTTCTAAAATCTTCTTATTATACATTTTTAATATTTGACCTATATTAAGTGCAATAAGATTAGTATTAGGAGTATTAGATAGATTAATTCTTCTCATATATATTCCTACAAAACCTAATAATCCACCAAGTATAAATGGTATTCTCCAAATATATTCAATGATTTGGTCTTGAGAAAAAAAACTACTTAATACTGACATTATCAAAGTTGCCATTATAGATCCTGCGGTGGCACTACTTAATAGGCAGCCTATTTTTAGTCCTTGATGTTCTTGATAATATTCCTTAATAAAAACTACATTAGAAGGAATTTCAACTGAATATGCTATACCTTGTAATAGTCTAAGAATAAAAAGTAGTATTGGAGCAAAAACACCAATGGTTTTATAATCTGGAAGTACTCCTATTAATACAGTACTTATTGTCATGATATAGATACTATATATCATAATGGAAAATCTGCTAATTTTTAAGGTAAATGGACCTATTATAGCTGCTGCAATTATTTTTGCTAAATTAGCAGATACAAATATACAAGCCGTTTTTATAAAAGCTATATATTCATTCTCATCACTAGGAAAAAATATCTGTGAAATATAAGGGATCATGTAAGCAAAGATTATAAAATCGTAGTATTCTAATATTGCCCCTATATTGGTTGCAATTTGTAATTTTACATTACCTTTCATATACTAATTTCCTGATTTATATTCGTGTATAATGTACCAAAATCGAAGAATAGCTGGGCGTAGTGGACAATTTCCGAACCCAATCAGACACTAAATTGCTTGTAATTCAAACGCTTACGCTTTATTATTAGAGCTTCGTTACATCATATTGTAACTCCATATTTTTTCCAGAAAATGCCATAGAAATTTTTAATATTTGTTTAACATGTGAGTACTCTTTTATCTTAGTATCATAGCGTTTGTCAATAATTTGTTGTAAGCCAGATTTAGCTATATTTGCTAGATCTTCTGAGGATTTAGCTACCTTGTACTCAAGGATAATCGCATTATCTCCCCGCCCAACTATAGAGGTTAAAATATGGTCACACCGACCATGTCCTACCTCTCTATTTGACTCTATATTATATCTAGTAGTAAGAGGTGCTAGTAACCCGCCTACTAGATTATGGTAATCCTTTTCTTCAGTTAAGTCATGATAGCTAGTTGATCCGAGCAGATATGATTGCAGTTTTTCTCCAAATTTGTCAATTTGTTGATTGGTTAATAAATCAATGAAATTATCATATTCATTCATTTTAATGTTTAACTTTTTAGTAAACCATTGAATCACCCGCTCTACATAAATATTACGTACTTCCCGATTTGGTATGCTTAAACTATATCTAGGATCTTCTTTATTATCATTAGCTAATAGCGGGCTAAGATAGCCAGCAAATAATAACA
>JAJIYL010000043.1 GCA_020881195.1 Rickettsia endosymbiont of Pseudomimeciton antennatum
CCATCAGGGCTATAGGGTAAATTTAAAGTGATTTATTAACTATAAGCCGGATACATGACTGCATTCGATTTTTTTGCTGTTATATATTATTTTTTTCTTGCATTATCGGGTAGGTCCATACATGGATTGCTTCTTGGCTTACGTCTTCTCGCAATGACGTATGTATTTATAATTCGTCTATTAGCGAGACCATGTAATGGTCGAAGCAATCCACATTCATTGGATTGCATCAATGCAACTAAAGTGGCTCTACTTGCAATGACCCTTGGCACTCAGATTTTTTATTCATCATAAAAAATAGTAAAAAGATGTGGAGTATTATGTGAATAATCTTATTTGTAACCATACCAGCAAACCTTGGAGTGCTAATGATTTTCACTTGGAACTTATTGCATCGAGAGATTTAATATATACCCCATGTCAGTTTATATGCTCTGAACCAGTAATAGAAAATGAAAGTGCTGAATATGGAGCCTACATATTCACATTAAATTCTATGAATGTTAGATTTCGTGTTGCTAAGATTACTCCTACAAAGATTGGTCAATTTGTAACACTATGGAAGAGAATTGGGAATGGACCAATTCAGCCATATGATATTGCAGATTCAATTGCTCTTTTTATTGTGACAACACGTAAAGGAGATAATTTTGGTCAATTTATATTTCCACAATCTGTTTTGTATAAATATGATATAGTCTCGCACAATAACCAAGGTGGTAAAAGAGCGATAAGGGTATACCCACCTTGGGACATTGTTATAAACAAGCAAGCTAAAAGAACTCAAGCATGGCAATTAGAATATTTTTTAGAAATTCCAAAAAATAAACCAATTAACTATGCGAGAGTACAAATGCTTTATAATCAAGTTAAATAGTTATTACTAATTTTGGATTGCATCAATGCCACTAAAGTGGCTTCTCGCAATGATGTTGTGAGTGTTCACGGAAAAAAAGTTAAAATACAAGATGTCTATTAGCGAGAGGGCGTAGCCGACGAAACAATCCATTCCTGATCATTTTTTGGATTGCCGCGTCGTCGCAAAGCAGTTCTTCGCTAATAGACCCTTGGTGAGCAGATTTTTTATTCATCATCATAAGAAAATAGCAAAGAAACCGTGAACGCTCACATAAATATTATATACAGCCCTTAAAGTGAGCATTCTGTAAAAATATAAACCTCCTACGATTTTTAAACTATCGAGTTAAGTCAATCATTTATTTTTTAATTTTTCTGCTATCAAAATCACATTTTCTCTTCCATCTAGGGACCATGATTCTGATTTATACTCTAATCCAACCATTTTACATTCAATTATTCTAAAATTGTGTTTTTTAAAGATTGTAGTTAGTATGTTTTTGTCCAAAAACATAAACGGTTCATCACTAATTGACGCAAGCTGGTTAGAGTTAGTAGCTGGGATATTTACCCAGTTTTTTAAAGATTGGACATAACCAGGAAATGGTTCTTTATTTAATACTCTTTTTTCATATTCAGGAATAAAACTCTCAAAACGCTTAACATATGGTGTGATAGCAATTACATAAACTCTCCCCCTATCTTTTAACAGATTAAATATGTTGGCAACTGCATTATCTAATTGCTCTGGAGAAAAGAAATGTAAGACTCGTGCTATCAGAATAGCGTCATACTTATCACCAGTTTTAAAGGTTGAAGTAATATCACCAGAGATAAATTTAACTTTATCTAAAGTTGATTGATTTAATTTTAACGTTCCTATGTTGTATGCTGCAATAAAAAGATGACGTTCATCAAGATCATTTAAATGGTAAATAACGTTATATTGCTTCTTTAGGGTTTCTATCATAGCTCTTCCATAAGCCCCACCAATTTCTAGGACTGTCCGGTTCTTTGAAAATTCTATAAATTTCTTTGTTACCTCATCTACTCGTGGTGACATTGCACCTTTTTTGTTAAGAGTTTGAATCCGACCATCATCTTCTTCTTTAGGCTGCGACAATTTTAGATCGTAATACTTGTTTATTGCTTCTTTAAAGCTATAGTCAATTGATGAGAAGTTGGTGACGTTGTCACTCGTCGCTCGCCTATTACTTATAGGCGTCGCTCCATCGTTCCTAGCCCCAAATTCTCCTGAATTGACTATATATTCTGCTGCATAAAGTTCATAATTTTTGCATAATACGATTAGTAAAATATAAGATATTTTTAAAATTTTAAACATTTACTTTATTTAACTCTTAATTACAATAGTGGATAATATGCTACGGTTATATAATTCTCCGGTGTGGCAGCAACGTCGGTAACTTATGTATTTCTCAGGATTACTATAGGTATCCTCTACTATAATGGTTATATCTTTAATACCAGCTTTTTCTAATTGAAAATCTACATAATCTGGTAAATCGAACATATAATGTCCTTTTTTCGAAGATCTAATGAAAAATCTCGAGTAATTAGGCTGCTGCTTTGTAAAATTATCATAATATTCCTGATCAACCTCATAAGAATATTGTTGAATAGTAGGACCAATAATAGCTTTAATATTTGTTGCTCCTTTGTTCTGCATTAATTCTACCACATTATTAATGACACCAGCTTTAGCCCCACGCCAACCACAATGAGCAGCTCCTATAACCATGCCATCCTCACTACTAAACAAAACAGGAGCACAATCAGCGGTCTGTATTGCTAGTACTAGATTTTTTTTGATAGTAACAACCCCGTCAGCTTCCAGGTCAGTATTACTATCAGTAATTAAATCAGCATCAATAATTTGGGTACCATGCACTTGCTGTAAAATAACAATATCTTCTGCATCATAATGTTTAACTACTGCTAGCCTATTATTTTCGACTATCTCTTTAGGCACACCAAACTTATTTTTTTTACTATAAACATGACTAGATTGCTTGAAGCTTTTATCAAAAATTTTATAATAAACTTTATTTTTTATAAACTCATCCACATGTCAACCCCGCAAAAATTCATATACAAATTATCAGACCATTTACAAAAAAGCAATGCATTGCAAAAAATCATCAATAAATTTCAAACAGATTACTCGTTAATACCTTGCATTGGAGTGGAAATAGAATTTTATTTAAGCAAAAATATTGATCCACTCGAATTGCAAACTCTGCTTGGCATAACAGTTAAGAAAGAAAAAGGCGATAATCAATTTGAGATAGATTTACCACCTTCTACTAACATAATTGAGTATATAGGAAAAATTAGCAGCACTAAGTCTAAAATACAAATTATTGCAAAAAAATTGCAGGGCAAGGTAAATTTTTCTGCCAAACCATTGCCAAACGATTATGGTAGTAGTATGCATTTTCATGTAAATTTTATAGATAGTTCTGCTTTAACGAGTAGTATATTTGATATCGATCTAATGGGGCAGAGTATCTGCCACTATATGCTCGATAGTTTTTTGATATTTATGCCGAATGAAGATGATTATCTTCGTTTAGATGAAAATTTTATGGCACCAACTAATGTGTCTTTTGGCAATAATAATAGAACTGTTGCCGTTCGCATTCCTGACTCATCTCCTAGAAGACTAGAACATAGAATAGCCAGTCCACTAACCGATCCTTATTTGGCAATTTTTACTATTTTAAACTCTATCTTATTAGGTCTAGAATTTCCTGATAAAATCAGTAATATCAACAAAATATATGGCAATGCTTTTGATCAACAATATAATTTAGTACCATTACCAAAATCATTAGCAGAAGCATTAGAATTGTTTAATTTGCAGTTTTTTTTATCTAAACATTTTCTCTAAAATTTCTAAAATTAAATATGTAGTTTCCGAAGAGGTCTATTATAAAAATTTTGCTAAGCGTTTTTTACAAATCCCCAAGTACAGGCAAATGACTATGGTTGTTATTTAAATCTATAGTAGAACTGTATATAGGTGGTGGAGGATCTGCTGTTAAAAAAGATGACTCCAGAGCATCATATGCTGGAGGCAAGTCGGCACAGATATTAGCAGAAGTAGTGTTAACGGAAACATGATCATTAATATCATAACAATTATTGTTACTTAAACAGTTACCTAACTTAATGCAACAAAACATGAGGCACACATAAAACACACAAATTGAGAATAAAAGACCCAGACCAATGTACCAACCCAAATTGTACAATGAAATATCATTATTTTGTTTATAATCTGAATTATTTGTTGTCAAGAGATTTCTTTTTAATAAATGGTTAAATTGAACATTATGGGACTGTTGCAAGATGAAAATTTTTTGAATCAGTTTTAGGAGTGCGTGCCTGCACACAAGTCAAAATGATTAAATTATTCATTTCGTTAGGAGAAATAACTACACATGGTCTTGTTTTGTTTATCTCTGATCCTTTGGAAGGATCAAGAGATACAAGTAATATATCAAATTTATAAATATCTACCATTGCCATTCTTCTTCATCCCAAGATGTTTTATTAAGTTCATATCTAACAAATGATCATCTTCGTTTTTAGCCATAAGTTGAAAACTTTTTTTCCACCATGCTCTTGCTTCTTCGTAAGCTGTTATAATAAGAGTGTGATCTTTTACTGTTAAGTTCACAACATTTTTTATTTTGCATTGTTTAAGAAAGACTTTAGGGATTCTTAAGCCCTTTGAGTTACTAATTTTGATAATGTATGCATGCATTTTTATTACCAATATTACTTAAAATTTAAATATATTGTAATTACTTTGTATATCATGTCAACTAATTATAGTTAACCCGAATAAGTTCTTGATATTGTTATAAGTTCCAAAACGTCATTGCGAGGAGGTATAAGCCGACGAAGCAATCCATTTTAGTCACTTTTTGGATTGCTTTGTTACTACTAAAGTAACTCCTCGCTAATAGATGGAGAAGGTATCTAGAGCCTTAACTGGTTAGCATATATCTTGGATCATGAGGAGTACAAATATTTGACAATAGACAAGAAGAACCAGCTACTATAGAATTACTACTAGAAATAATGAAGAAATTATGGTACCCAAGACTTTAAAAATTGGTAAGTGTCAAGTTCACTTATTACCTCTATCACTTACTATATTAGCATTTATAATCCTCTTATCACTTGGGTTTTGGCAGATTGTTAGATTACAGGAAAAAGAACTATTTTTAAGTTCAATGAAAAATAATCTTAATAATCCTCCTATTGATATAAAAACACTTAGTGCAGATAAATTATATGCTAAAGTAAAAGTGAATGGGCATTTTTTGGCTGGTAGGAATTTACATCTTTATGGACGTAAATCAATGTCCACTGAAAAAGATGGTTATTATTTAGTTAGTCCTTTTCAAACTGATGATAATAAGATAATCTTAGTTGTGCTAGGGTGGTTTGCTGGAAAATATAAGAAAAATATTGATAATATAGTAGATGATTCTACGGAAATTACCGGTGTAATTCTCCCTGGTGAGAAAACCAAGCTGTTTGTCTTGGATAATGATGTTAAAAATAATGTTTGGTTTACTTTAGATTTAACTCAAGCGTCCGATATTCTTGGTTTGACATTAGAGAGTTTTTATTTAATTATGGAAGGTAATAATAATCAATCTGATATTGTTAAAAGTTTATCGATTAACAATCTATTAAATGTCAGAAATGATCATTTAGAATATGCCATTACCTGGTTTACATTGGCAATTTCATTAGCAGTAATGTTTGTAATTTATCATTTGCCTAAAAGAAATTAAAAATTAAGTAAGGAGAGTTGTTATGACATTAAAAATAGGTGATACTGCACCAAATTTTACTATGCCAATAGGTGAGAATAGTAAAATCAATTTATCAGATTTAGTAGGTAAGTTTGTTGTATTATATTTTTATCCGAAAGATGATACACCAGGCTGTACTATTGAAGCAAGTGATTTTAATAAATTAAAGCCAGAATTTGAAAGAATGAATGCTGTCATTGTTGGGGTATCAAAGGACAACTTAGATTCTCATGATAAATTCAAGAAAAAATATTGTTTGGATTTTGATCTTGCGTCAGATTCTAACTCCGATACTTGTGAAAAATATGGAGTTTGGGTGGAAAAATCAATGTTTGGTAAGAAATATATGGGAGTTGAGAGAACTACTTTCTTGATAGACAAAAAAGGTAAGATAGCTTACATTTGGGCAAAAGTGCAAGTAGCTAAACATGCTGAAGATGTATTGAATCAGTTGCAGGCTAACCACCAAATCTGATTTCTTACATCGTCATTAGACCTCTTCGGAAACTCGCTTATGCTGAGGAATTTGAAGGAGACGCGGAACGCAGAACCGCAGCGTACTCTAATGTACGTGAGGATTCGAGTACCGCATCGACGTACAAATTACCAGCAGAAGTAGAGTTTCCAAAGAGGTCTATTGCAAGAAGGTATAAGCCCACAACTGTCGGAAGTTATAAGAGGAAGGGGTTTTAGACAGGGGAGTTTAAAAGTTGTATGTAGTCAACGTCACTGCGAGGAAGGTCGTAGGTCGACGAAGCAATCCATTTTTGGTTACTTTTATGGATTGCTTCTTGGCTTTTCCGCCTCCTCGCAATGACACGGTTATTTTTCCGTAACTTTTAAACTGCCATGATGACCTCTAAAACCGCTTCCTCTTCCAACAGTTGTGATGCTAATTGGATTATCCATATATCCGGATTCTAAATATAATAAAGATATTGCTATATTATTTTTTGCCCGTATAATGTTGGATTTAGTAAATATTGCAAATAATATAATTTTTACTAATCATATAGTAAAAGAATATGATATAATAATGGTAATATGAAAAATAATAGTGCATTAGTAACTCAAGTAGCAAACCCTCTAAACAAAGCTCTTGAGAAGTGCAAGATTGCTTTTTGGGTAGTTTTTAGCTTTGCGTTCGTTATTAACTTATTAATGTTGATAACTCCTCTTTATTCCTTGCAAGTTCTTGATAGAGTTATAGGAAGTGGTAACACATGGACATTAATGTGGTTATCTGTTATTATTGGCACAATCTATTTTATTTACGGATTATTACAAATTGCTAGATCATTCACCTTAATTAAAGTTGGTGAGTGGTTGGACAAAACAGTTGCTCCTGTAATTTTTGGTTACTCTGTTTCAGCTTCTGCAACTCGTACTAATATGGGGGCTAGTCAGTTACTTCGTGATTTCCAAACAATAAAAACCTTTCTAACTAGTACTGGTATTAATACTTTATTTGATGCTCCTTGGAGTGTTGTTTATATAATAGTAATTTTCTTAATTCATCCATATATTGGAATTCTTACATTATCTGGGGCTATTATTATTGTATCTACAGCTTTTTTTAATGCTGCTGCAACTAATAAAACTCTTGGTGAAGCTACTGAATTTTCCATAAAGGGTATGACCCAAGCTGACATTGCTAATAGGAATTCAGAAGTTGTAGAAGCTATGGGCATGATGAAAAATGTTACGGCAAATTGGCATCAATTTAATATTGCTTCTTTGGAAAAACAATCAATTGCTAGCTATCGTAATGGTGCTATCTCCAATTTTTCCAGATTTATTCGTAATATTATGCAAATGCTTGTAACTGGTATCGGAGCTTATGTTGTTGTTAGTACTTCAGGAAGAGATATGACTACTGGGGGTATGATTATGAGTTCCATCATAGTTGGCAGAGCTCTAGCACCTTTCGATAATGCTATTGAGCTATGGAAAAGTATGAGTGGAGCTCTAAAATCTTACAAAAATATCAATCAGTTATTTGCTTCGTATAAATCAAGAGAAGAAGCAATGCCTATCCCAAATGTTGAAGGACATTTAACTGTGGAAAATATTTATTATTCATTTCCAGTACCTCCACATATGCCACAACCTCCAGTACCAAGATATATTTTGAAGGGAGTGTCCTTTGCCGTTCAGCCTGGTGAAGTATTAGCAGTTATAGGACCTTCTGCTGCAGGTAAATCAACTTTAGCTAAAGTTCTAGTTGGGGTATGGAAAGCATCGTCAGGAACTGTTAGACTTGATAATGGGGAAATTTATCGTTGGAATAGAGAAGATTTTGGTAAACATGTAGGATATTTGCCACAAGGAATAGAATTATTTAGTGGTAGTATAAAACAAAATATAGCTAGGATGGCTGAAAATGCTGATCCAGAAAAAGTAATTGAGGCAGCTAAAATTGCTGGAGCCCATGAAATGATCTTAAGATTACCGGATGGTTACGATTCGGATATTGGACCAGCTGGCTCTAATCTCTCTGGTGGACAAAAACAACGTGTTGGTCTTGCTAGAGCATTTTATGGTAATCCTAAACTACTTATTTTAGATGAGCCTAATGCGAATCTTGATGAGGCAGGTGAAATGGCACTATCAAACTCTTTAAAGCAAGCAAAATCTAAGGGTATTGCTGTAGTTGTTATCTCTCATAGACCTTCTGTATTATCAGTGGTAGATAAGATTTTGGTATTACAAGATGGGGCAGTGGCTCTTTACGGTACTCAAGAAGAGGTGCAAAATCGAGTTAAGCTGTTACAGAGCGGTGTAATTCACATTAACGAATAAAGTTTTAAATATATGGAAGAAAAGCCAACTAATAAGCCAGCATTTACAGCGGAGCAACTTAAACAGCTGTTGTCACTACAAAATGACTTGATACACGCGAATAAATCAAAGGGAGGTACTCTATCACAAAAGATAGTAGTAAGTCTTTCTAAGGCAATTCAAAATACGTTATATTATCTTGATCGTTTCGTCAATTTTGTTACAAAAAATAATGATGTTGATCGCAATGATGTAGTACAAACTGCTAGAGCTCCAATTCTTTTTGGGGTATATATAATAATCTTCTTTGTATTAGTTGGAGGGTTGTGGGGAAGTTTTGCTCCTCTTGATAGTGCTGCTGTGGCAGTGGGTGTTGTTGTAGCAAATAGTAACAAGAAGATAATCCAACACCAAGAAGGAGGTATTATTTCCAATATTTTTGTCAAACAAGGTGACAAAGTCAAAGCAAGTGACAAATTAGTAGAGTTGGAAGATACAAAAATTAAGTCCCATTATGAAAGTACTTTAAGTCAATATAGACACGCTTTGGCAGCAGAAAGTCGGTTAATTGCTGAAAGAGATAATCAAGATCAGATTAAGTTTCCAGAGTTATTAACAGAATCGATGAACCTACCTGAAGTAGCAAGGATTATACATACTCAAGAAAATTTGTTTACCTCCAAAAAAGAATTATATAAAAGCGAAAAAAATGCCTTACATCAAAGGATCGAACAATTGAATAAAAAGGTAGAAGGGCTGCAAGCTAAGAAGGTTGCTTATGTCAAGAGTCTAGAAGTTGCTAAGGATCGTTTAAAAGCAATGCATACTTTACATGAAAAAGGTTTTGCCCAAAAAGCCGCTCTATTAGAGCTTGAGGCTAAAGAATCTAATTTCAAAAGTGAAATAGCTATGACAGAAACTGAAATTGCTGGTACTAAACATGCGATCACAGAAAGTGAGATTAGTATTATTAACTTACAGAACAAATATACAGAAAGAACCTTAACTGAACTAAAAGAGGCACAAGTACAAGTAGCTCAGCTAAAAGAGCAATTTAATGCTCTCAAAGACTCCTTGAGTCGTACGGTTATTAGATCGCCAGTAGATGGTATTATAAATGTATTGAACTATCACACAATAGGTGGAGTAGTTTCACAAGCTAATCCTATTCTGGAGATTTCTCCAACTAATGATATTTTGGTGATAGAAGCAAAGGTTCCACAGAAGAACATAGATTCCGTACATGAAGGCTTGGTAGCAAAAATTCGCTTTAGTGCCTTTAAATCTAGAACAACGCCGTTATTTACTGGTAAAGTAATTGGCATATCTCCTGATACTGTACAAGACAGAAACCAAATGCAACAAAGTCCAGAGACTTTTTACACTGCTAGAATTGAGATTGATATGGATGAGTTTAATAAAATCGCAAAAGCTAGAAAATTAGAACTGCATCCTGGCATGCAGGCGGAGGTCCAAATTGTTACTGGCACAAGGACTCTTCTAAGATATTTACTTGATCCTATTACTGATACTATGTTCAGAGCATTTAAGGAGAAATGATAATTTTACCATTAATGGGTCTATAGCACAACTGTTGGAAGTTAGAAGAGGAAGCGGTTTTAGAGGTCATCATGGCAGTTTTAAAAGTCACGGAAAAATAACCGTGTCATTGCGAGGAGGCATGAGTTGACGCATAGGCGGCAATCCATTATCTTGTGGATTGCTTCGTCGGCTTATACTAAATCACCATCAATTGAGCAGTACATGTGATATAACGCAGCTTTGCTATTGGCAGCTGGAGCTTTCTATCTCACTATATTAATAATGATTTGGTATTATACCTCCTTGCAATGACGCTTGGAGTTCAGATTTTTTATTTTTTCTTGAAAATTTAGATAAAAGATAATTGCTATGTAGCTATAGACATATAGTGCGAAGTTTTATATATACAATCTTGCTACATGCCAGTATAATTATCCAGGTTATAACTCAAAGAATTGTTATTTTTGAATGCTACATAAATTAGACCTCTTGCATAACCTAAAGATAATTGAGGAATTTTTAGGAAAAACGAAGTCGAGTACCGCAGCGTACTCAGATGTACGTGAGGAACGGAGACGAGTTTTGACAACAAAATTACCAATTAGATTAGGTTATGCAAGAGGTCTATTGATGAAGCGTCTTATATTTACCAGTATAATGGGGTTTTTATTTGTTCTATCTCCTTCTGGACAAGCTGAAGATGCTGTTCAAAATATAGAATTCTTCGATACTACCGATGAAGATAGTAACGAGTTAGAAATTCAAGACAATAAAATTAACGACAATAACTTACCAAATATACAGAATAATGTTGAACATGCGGAATTAAAAAATTGCACTTCAGGTAAGATTATTGCTCTAAATAAAATTACCGCAACATCAAAGGAACTATTATTAAAGCCTAATGAACCACAATTTTTTGGTAATATTCAAATTAAACTTCATAAATGTATAAAAAACCTTGATCCTTACAATGGGGATAATTATATGCTATTAACAATTATAGAACATAAAATTGATGAGGATCCTATGTTAATTTTTCAAGGATGGCTTATCTCATCAAGCATTTCAGTCTCCACCTTTGAACACCCAATTTATGAAATCTTTGCTAAAGATTGTTTATAAGGATACTTAAGAATGATACAATCCATGATCTACGTGTTAGTAATGTTATTTCCACCAGTTGGGTTAATTACTGGTTTCTCTGTGGCAGTAATAGTTCCTATTTGGTTATTAACTATATTAACCGCTTTAAGAGGTAAAATTTTTGTTAATTTGCAATATGCTACTGTTAAAAAAACCTTGTTATCCAATTGGAAATTGGAATTACTATTTTGTCTTTGGTGTCTTGTAACAAATTTTTATTCACATAACTATCCTTCCTCTTTACTTAATTATCTACAAGTTTTTTTAATTGTTCTAATAGGGTTTATCGTAAATAGCAATATTGACAAATTATCTATCAATGCAACCAAAATAAAAATATATTTTATTACAGGAATAGTGCTGGCAATTGCTCTATTTTTTGTAGAATATCTATCTCATGGTATTATAACAAGAACCTTCCGTACTATTTTCCAACCAAAATCTTCCAAACAGTTTTTTTTATTCCTTCTTGATCATGGTTGCTCCTTATTATCAGTTCTTTCATGGTTATTCATTGCTATACTGATACTATATCATAAATATCTATTAGCACTAATATATTATCTGTTAATTTTTTATTTATTATCTATCTCAGATAGTTTGGCAAGCTTTTTAGCATTTACCGTAGGTGGGTTAGTATTTTTAACAAATAGATTGTTAACAACCAAATCACTACAATCTATTTTTTTGAAATTATTTACCTTTGCTATGATAACCGGTTCAATAATGATGCCGATAATTGCCTATAAAGTACAACCACATTATGCGTCAGAGCATTATGCTAAGTTTCTACCGGATTCTGCCAAGCATCGTCTATTTATTTGGCACTTTGTTGCCGAACAAATTATCAAGAAACCAATTTTGGGCTATGGATTTGCTTCGTCAAGAAACTTTAAAGTTGATAAAGAACAAATGGTTAGCTATCATCAGTGGACTTGGTCACCTTTTCCTCTGCATCCACATAATAATATAATGCAGATTTTATTTGAAACAGGCTTAATAGGTTTGATACTATTTTTATCTTTAATTTATAAATATATTCAAAAAATTAGTAATATAAGCTTAGTGCAATCCTATAAATATGATAAGATGAATCTAGCTAGTAAGGAAATAGATATAGATACGTTAAATTACAAGTCTGTTGCTTATGCTTGCTTTATAAATTATTATATAATAGGTATGATTGCATTTAATATTTGGCAAATATGGTGGGTTTGCAGCTCTTTTGGAGCGATTATTTTGCTTAGATTGCTCTTACGTCGAGCTTGATTTTTCATTGCCAATTATTGTAGTTTGCTGTATCCCTATTACGTTTACTTTATTGAGGTGATTACTAATGTTGGAAACATCGCACATATTACAGGAATATTTGCCTATAGTAGTATTTTTTGCTATAGCATCAGTTTTGTCATTGGTAATAGTTACATTACCAAGGCTTTTGAGTCCTCGGAAATATAATAAGGCTAAACTGGATAGTTATGAATGCGGATTTGATCCTTTTAGTGACGCTAGAAGCAAATTTGATGTACGTTTTTATCTAGTAGCTATTTTATTTATTATTTTTGATTTAGAAGTAACTTTTTTGATGCCGTGGGCTATTACGCTTCGACAAATTGGTAAATTTGGTTTTTTTTCAATGATGTTTTTCTTATTTGTCCTTACCGTTGGTTTTATATATGAATGGAAAAAAGGAGCCTTAGATTGGGAGTGATCACATGAAAGCAAAGATAGATCTATATGATCAAGATAAGCTACTTGCAGAGGAAATATCAAATCGAGGGTTTCTGATAACTAAACTCGATGATTTGCTAGGTTGGGCTAGATCTAATTCACTTTGGCCTATGAGTTTTGGTCTTGCCTGCTGTGCAGTAGAAATGATGCAAGCTGCTTCTAGCCGTTACGATATGGATCGTTTTGGCATGTTATTTAGACCAAGCCCACGTCAATCTGATTTAATGATAGTTGCAGGAACACTAACCAATAAGATGGCTCCAGCTCTTAGAAAAGTTTATGACCAAATGACTGAACCTAAATGGGTTCTGTCAATGGGAAGCTGTGCCAATGGTGGTGGCTATTACCACTATTCCTATTCGGTAGTACGTGGCTGTGATCAAATCGTTCCGGTAGACGTATATGTACCAGGTTGTCCTCCGACTGCTGAGGCTTTGATTTATGGCTTAATGCAATTACAAAAGAAAATTAAAAGAACTACTAGATTTAAGAGTGCTAGTGTATAATATGGAAGAGATTATTGATAACTTAATAAAGAATCAGGGGCTTGGGCTAACTGCTTTGCCTGTATATTCAAATGGTTCAAATGTATATTTTGCTGCCTATAAATCTACTATAGAAAGTTTGTTACCATTTTTATCTGCAATTAAGCAATCTGAGGATTTACGTTTTACTGTGCTGATAGATTTGTTTGCTGCCGATTTTCTAGACCGTTTTAAACGGTTTGAAGTAGTATATAATTTACTAAGTCTTAAATTAAATAAGCGTATATTAGTCAAAGTTGAGGCTGGAGAAAATGACATAATCCCTTCAATTACCAAAATATTTAGTGCTGCTTGCTGGTATGAACGCGAAGCATATGATATGTTTGGGGTGAATTTTGCTGGGAGTCATGATACTCGTCGTATTCTAACAGATTATGATTTTGTTGGTCACCCCCTTAGAAAGGATTTTCCATTAACTGGTTATGTGCAAGTTAAATATGATGAGACTCTGGCAAAAGTAGTATACGAGCCAGTTAAACTTGATCAGCCATATAGAGAATTTGATTTTTCCTCAAGTTGGAAAGGACCGAGTTATGTATTACCTGGAGATGAGAAAGCAAATAAACATACTATATAAGTAAATTTTATTATGACTCCAGATAAACCAAAACATGACAAAATATTTCGTAAATCTATGGAGAACCCAATAGTTGCTAAAGAATTTCTGGCAACTCACTTACCTAAAGATGTATTGGCTTTAATTGATAGCACAACTCTAAAATTAGAAAAAGATAGTTTTATTGAACCAGACCTTTCTGAAACTATTTCTGATGTATTATTTTCTGTTAAATTCAATGATACTGATGGTTATATTTTTTTGTTATTGGAACATCAAAGTACTGTTGATCAACTAATGGTGTTCAGGCTATTTAAATATATGATTAATATTTGTGATCGATATTTAACTACTAATCCTAAAGCTAAACGCCTTCCATTAATTTATCCCCTAGTACTTTATAACGGCAAGAAGAAATATAACGCGTCGCTTAATATATGGGAGTTATTTACCTATCCAGATTTAGCTAGATGCTTTTGGACCAATGATTGCCAGCTTGTCAACGTGCATGATATCCCCGACGAAGAACTCAAGAAAAAAGTATGGTCTGGAATTTTGTTATTTTTCCTCAAGCATATTCACGAGCGTCAATTACTGAAAAGATGGCAAGAAATCTCTCATCTCTTGCCTGAATTAGCGAAGGTAACCATAGGTTACGATCACATAAGAAATCTATTATACTATACTTTGACCTTTATTGAACAAAGTGATAAAATAGAGTTAGAAAAAATATTAAAAAATAGTTTAACTAAAGAAAAAGGAGAAGAACTTATGCCTAGTATAGCTCAAGTATGGAAAGAAGAAGGGATTCAAATCGGGCTACAGGATGGTATTAAAATTGGAGAAGCTAGAGGTGAAGCTAAATTAATAAAAATGATGATAAAAAATGGTAACTCTATTGAGGAAATAGCGAGAATGACTAGACTATCTATTACTAAAATCAATGAATTACTGAAAGTACAGTAAACTGGCATTTATTAGCAATGCGTTACTTTAGTAGCGACGAAGCAATCCAGGAAAGTGATTAGAAATGGATTGCTTAGTCGACCTACGGTCTCCTCGCAATGACGGTTTTTCAATTTTTTGGTCACTTTTATAGATTGCTTCGTCGCTAATAGACGCTTGGCAATCAGATTTTTTTATTCATTATAAGAAAATAGCAAAAAAACCGTGAACTCTCACAATTCAGTTAATTTCACCACCTGCTGTTGCACTTTCAGCTCCTGCTAAACTAACAGTACCCTGATGATCAGTATAACCATGATTAACTACATCAGGGGAAGAAGCAACTTTATCAGGATTAACTTTATCCATAAAAGAAACTGCTTCATCGGGATTAATAGAATCAACAGAACAATCATCACTAGGAACAGTATGAGTAACAATATGCTTGAAAAGTTCACACATATTTGTGCATAGTCCGATTAGTTTTAATGCTATTGACTCTTCTTCTTGTGATGTTATGTCTTCATTTGTTTTAGTTAGCTCAACTGCATTATTATTTATACTAGTAGATATGGGTTGCAACTCTATAATACGATTAGACTTCATAAACTTTACCTTTTTAAAACGTTATAACGGATACCAATAATTTTTTATAGCCTGTTAACTTATAGTTTATAGCTTAAACGTAAACTAGGAAATTATCTACTAATTTTTCAACTTGTTGGAAAGTTTTTTGCTCACAATCACTATTATCTTGCCCATCATTTTTATCTTTTAACCCATCTAATACATCGCTAATCATCTTACCAACTTCTATAAGCTCCTGTTCTTTGAACCCTCTAGTGGTGCATGCTGGAGTACCAAGCCTAATACCAGAAGTAATAAACGGTGAAGTAGCATCGAATGGTATAGCATTTTTATTACAAGTTATACCGGCTCTTTCAAGCGAATCTGCTGCCACCTTACCAGTTATACCATATTTTCTTAAGTCCACTAATACTATATGATTATCAGTGCCATTAGTTAAAATATCATAGCCTCTTGCCATCAGACTATTAGCAAGAGCTTTGGCGTTACTGATAACCTGTTTTATATAAAGGCGATATTCTGGTTGTAAACATTCTAAAAATGCTACTGCTTTTGCTGCAACAATATGCATTAATGGACCACCTTGCAGCCCAGGGAATAAAGCAAGATTTATCTTCTTACCCAATTCCTCATCATTTGACAGAATAAGACCACCACGTGGACCACGCAGGGTTTTGTGAGTAGTAGAAGTCACAACGTGAGCATAAGGCAAGGGGCTTGGATGTTCACCTACCGCAACCAGTCCAGCAATATGAGCAATGTCTGCTACCAAATACGCCCCTACTCTATCAGCAATCTCCCTAAATTTAGCAAAATCTAATTGACGTGAATGAGCAGAATAGCCAGCTATAATCAATTTAGGTTTATGTTGTACTGCCAACTGCTCTATTTGGGTATAATCAATTAGATAAGTCTCCTTATTTACAGAATAGAATACTGAGTTAAACCATTTACCAGACAAGTTAGGCGGAGCACCATGCGTCAAATGCCCACCTGTATCTAGCGACATACCAAGTATAGTATCATGTGGTTTTAATAGAGTTAAAAATACTGCCTGATTAGCCTGAGAGCCAGAATGAGGCTGAACGTTAGCATATTTACAATTAAATAGTGTTTTTACCCGCTCTATAGCTAAAGACTCAGCTTTATCAACTTCAATGCAACCATTATAATAGCGTTTTCCCGGATATCCTTCAGCATATTTATTGGTCAGAATTGAACCTTGTGCCTCTAATACCGCTGGGCTTACAAAATTCTCAGAGGCAATCAATTCAATAAAATCATGCTGACGCTTTTTTTCACCATTGATAATTTGGTATATTTCGTTATCTGTTTCAGATAATTTATTGGTAAATATATTCATTGATTGGACCTACTATTTAATGATACCAATTCCCGAAATTAATCTATGTTGGTAATTTGTGCGTCGAGCCTAGACTCGCATCCTCACGTACATTTAAGTACGCAGCAAGGCTGCGTTCCGTGTCTCCTACAAATTCCTCAACCTAAATTAATTTCGAGAACTGGTATGAGGTGTGTTTTTATAAACTTGACAGCAAATTGTAATCCCTTATCATCAATAGAATGTGCAAGATTTGGTATTTTACAGTTACTATAAGCAATATCATATTTCTCTAGATATTTTATTATTTCGTCCATGCTACTTATATCAACCACATCGTCTAATTCGCCATGTATCAGGCAAACTGGTGTAGTTTTATTGGTACATTCTTGTGGAGCAATTAGTCTACCAGAAAATCCTACCACACAATTAAAAGGTTCTTTTTGTATAAAATTTAAATACAGTCCCATCATGGTGCCTTGTGAAAAACCAATTATGATGGTATCTTTATTAGTTAAATTTAGTTCAGCTTGTTTCTTTTGGATTATGCTAGCAGCTAAGCCACTATTTTTAGTCGCTAATTCCCTGACTATGTCAGGGGTACGATTATTTAGACTAAACCATTGTCTACCGTAAGGGGCGTTATCAAATTTTTCAATGCCATGTGGTGCAATAAAGTGACAATCGGGTAATTCCTTAGACATAAAAGGAACTAATCCTATTAAATCATCGCCATCTGAACCAAGCCCATGTAACAATACTACAAGTTTTTTACACTCGCTGTTCAAGCTTTTTACTTCCGGGTAAGGTAATATTTCATTTTTAGTCATTTTTTAAGTTCCTATGGTTAACTTAGCAATAGTTCTATTAGCTTCTTCTAGTTCCTGTTTAGTATTTACTCCAATCACTATGTCATGGTCTGAAGATAGAAGATACGATACTTTTTCTCCATTATCTTTAGCAATTTTTACCAGTGCCGTTAAATACAACTCTTTTGTCCTATCAATTTCTCCTAAGAAAATAGAAGGTAAATATTTTTTTAATATACCCGCTGCAAAAGCCATAATACCTGAATTACAAATTGTTACAGCTAATTCTTCACTAGTTGCTTGTTTAAATTCAACAATCCTTAAAAAATTTCCTAACTCATCAGTAACTATTCGACCATATTGCCCGGGATCATCTCGCTTAAAGCACAGCGTTGTTATGGCAGAATTTGTTGAAACTAGATGATCTAGTAAATCATTAATAATCTCTGCAGTAATTAAAGGATTATCTCCGTAAAGTACTGCTACAATTTTATTGTCATCAATTAAATCCAGAGCACTATATACCGCATGAGCAGTACCAAGAGGTTCCGGTTGTAAGGCAAATTTACAAATATCTTTATAATGAGCAATATATTCCTCTAATTGCAACGAGTGGACTAGGATGACTTCGCTGGTCACTTGTTTGGCATTGGTTAGCACTCTATCAATCATCGATCTACCACCAACTTTATGCATTACTTTTGGTAAGGTAGAATCCATTCTTTTACCATTACCTGCAGCTAGAACAATAATTTGACAGTCCATATTAAACATCCTTCATAGTTTCATAAATTGCATCAGATAATTCATAATTACCAAAAACTTTTTGCACATCATCACTTTCTTCTAAAATATCCACTAATTTTAGTAGCTTCTCTGCTTTATCGTTCTCTTCTATAACCATGATATTTTTAGGTACCCAACCTATATAAGATTCTTCGGGAACCCCATATTTATTGGTCAAAAATTCAAGAGTTTGTACAAAATTCTCAATATCTGTATAGATTAAGTATGTATCTTCTTCAGAGATCATATCTTTTGCTCCAGCCTCTAGGCTACTTTCAAACATAGACTCGGTTGTTGCTAAATTTGCCGGATATTGTATTACTCCGAGATGATCAAACATATAGCTGACACTGCCAGTTTCTCCTAAATTTCCACCAAATTTGCTAAAAGCCGACCGAATCTCTGCAGCTGTACGGTTTTTATTATCAGTTAAAGCCTCTACTATTATTGCAATCCCGCCAGGAGCAAAGCCCTCATATCTAATTTCTGTATAATTTTCGTTATTACTCGAATCACTTGCTGCACTTATTGCCTTATCTATTCGATCCTTTGGCAAATTTTGACTCCGAGCTGCAGCTATACTACTCCGCAGCCGCGGATTATTGCTTATATCAGAACCTAATTTAGCAGCAGTAATAATTTCTCTAACTAATTTAGTAAAAATTTTTGCCCTTTTTTTATCTTGTGCACCTTTTCGATGCTGAATATTTTTAAATTTTGAATGACCAGCCATATGTAATTTACTTATTAATAAGCCGAATCGTATCAGAAGGCACTTTAAAGTCAACAATAAATTCTTCAAATTTTTTCACCATACCATCTTTTTTACTTTAATAAAACCATATATCATCTTATATTGTCTAACTATAGCATAATAATCAAGCCCACTAAGTACTATTTATGAAAAAATTTATAGTTTTATATCTTTTATTTGCTCACGACTGCCTAGCATCAGCACCTCAGGCGTGGCAAATGCTGCTGCAAACCCCAGCAAGCCCTCTTATGGAGGAGCTTCATGAGTTTCATAATTTTCTGCTGCTAATATCAGGAGGAATAGTTGCCTTTATTTTCGTTCTACTAATGTATGTTTGTCTTAGATTTAATGCCAAAGCTAATCCTATCCCAGCAACATTCTCTCATAATATCTTGATTGAGGTTATTTGGACAATAATTCCTATAATAATTTTGGTTATTATCGCTGTACCGTCATTCCGTATATTACGGTTTGCAGAAAAAATCCCTGAAATAGACATGACAGTTAAAGTTGTAGGATATCAGTGGTATTGGCACTATATCTACCCTGATCATGATAATATTGAATTTGATAGTTATTTAATTACCGATGAAAACTTAAAACCTGGTCAAAAAAGATTATTAGAGGTTGATAACCGTATTATTATACCAGAAAATACTACTGTAAAATTTTTAATTACTGCAGGAGATGTTATACATAGTTTTGCAGTACCAGCATTAGGAATAAAGATCGATGCGGTTCCTGGGAGAATCAACGAAACCTGGACTAAAATTAGTAAGAAAGGTGTATATTACGGTCAGTGTTCAGAGCTTTGTGGTGTTAATCATGCTTTCATGCCAATTGCTATTGAAGTGGTAAGCAAAAAAGAATTCCAAAATTGGTTGATCGCGACAAAAACAAAACTTTCTATGAATAAAATTCTTTATGGAAATAAATTAGTCACTTATTTAAATCATTAAATAAACAAGAGCCATATGGTACACTCCAACAATCACTATCCACATATTTACCCAAAACAGGTTAAAGAAATTGTATTTTTAAAACATTTTATTCATAATCCTAACATAATGGTAGGTGATTATACTTATTATCATGATCACCGATATCCAGAACATTTTGAATGTAATAATGTTGTAGGATATCATGAGTGTAAATTAATTATTGGTAAGTTTTGTGCTATTGCTAAAGGAACCACTTTTATTGCGGATGATGTGAACCATCCCATGGATGGTTTTTCTACTTATCCATTTTTTATTTTTGAAGGTTGGAATGAGTATACTCCAACTTTTGATAAAAGGAGAAGTACAATAGTTGGTAATGATGTGTGGTTTGGTACCAATGCAGTAATTATGCCAGGAGTGACAATAGGAGATGGAGCAATTATCGGAGCATATGCAGTAGTCACCAAGGATGTACCACCATATTCTATCGTTGCAGGTAATCCTAGTAGAGTTATTAGGAAAAGATTCTCAGATGATATAATCAATGAGTTAGTGCAAATAAAATGGTGGGATTGGGACTATGATAAAATTACTAGAAATATCAAAATCATAGTAGGAGCTGATATTGAGCAACTTAAAAAGGTGTATAAGTCATAAAGCTCAACTATAATACTAATACAAACAACTTCAAAACAGGAGTTATGCATATAACGCACGTCATTTGATCCCCCTACTTAACCAGGACACTAATGAAAATAATTTTAGGATGACATGATAGAAAAGGATAATTTATGAACCAAACAACAGATCATCACCAAACGCCTAAAGGTATAAAAAGATGGATTTTCTCTACTAATCACAAAGATATTGGCGTAATGTATATTATATTTGCCATATTTGCTGGAATTGTTGGTGGGTTATTTTCTGTTATTTTTAGATTAGAATTAGCAATGCCCGGTGGACATATATTAGGAGCTAATTATCAACTATATAATGTATTAATTACTGCTCATGCGATAATTATGGTGTTTTTCATGATTATGCCAGCTTTATTTGGTGGATTTGGTAATTACTTTGTACCAATTTTAATAGGTGCACCGGACATGGCTTTTCCAAGGCTAAATAATATAAGTTTTTGGCTACTTGTTCCCGCTTTTATATTATTAATGCTTTCAGCTTTTGTTGATGGTGGAGCAGGTACTGGCTGGACACTTTACCCCCCTCTAAGTAGCCTAGTAGGACATCCTGGGGCGGCTGTCGATATGGCTATTTTAAGCTTACATCTCACAGGGCTTTCCTCTATTCTTGGATCAATTAACATGATTGTCACTATCTTTAATATGAGAACTGATGGTATGGGGTTATTTGAAATGCCTCTATTTATTTGGTCAATTTTGGTTACTGCCTTCTTGCTGATACTAGCAATTCCAGTGCTAGGTGGTGCAATAACCATGTTATTAACTGATCGAAATTTTGGCACTACTTTTTTTAAACCAGAAGGGGGCGGAGATCCAGTATTATTTCAGCATTTATTTTGGTTTTTTGGTCATCCAGAAGTATATATCGTAATATTACCGGGGTTTGGGATAGTTAGTCAGGTTATCGCTACTTTTTCTCGTAAACCAATATTCGGTTATTTAGGTATGGTGATAGCTATGGTAATTATAGGATTTGTTGGTTTTATAGTTTGGGCTCATCATATGTTTACTGTTGGTCTTTCATACAATGCATTAATCTATTTTACGGCTGGTACGATGATTATCGCTGTGCCTACTGGTATAAAAATATTTAGCTGGATTGCCACAATGTGGGGAGGATCAATTACTTTTGAAACTCCTATGTTATTTTCCATAGGGTTTATCTTGCTATTTACTATCGGTGGAGTTACTGGCATAATATTGTCAAATTCGGCAATCGATAGAATTTTACATGATACATACTATGTGGTAGCACATTTTCATTACACCATGTCGCTTGGGGCTTTATTTACCGCATTTGCTGGGTTCTATTATTGGTTTGGTAAAATGTCAGGACAGCAATATCCTGAGATGATGGGCAAAATTCATTTTTGGATTACGTTTATCGGCGTTAATTTGACATTTTTCCCTCAGCATTTTCTGGGATTAGCGGGGATGCCAAGGAGAATACCGGACTATCCGGATGCTTTTGCCGGCTGGAATATGATATCATCTATCGGAGCAGTTATTTCCTTCATTGCAGCTCTTTACTTTGTATTTATTGTGATTTATACTCTGAAATATGGTAAAAAATGCCCAAATAATCCTTGGGGCGATGGGGCGGATACTCTTGAATGGACAGTCTCTTCTCCTCCACCATTCCATACTTTCGACGTACCGCCTAAAATTTAATAGAGGCAATAATTTGATGAATGAATATATATATTGCGGCTTTTGGCGAAGAATAACAGCTAGATTGTTTGATTACATTATTATGATATTAATATGTATAGCTGTAGGTCTTGTTTGGCTTTTTTTAACAGATATTTCTCTTTTTTTAGCAGAAATATTTGTGGATTGGGTTTTTTCAGCTGCATTACTACTACTATTCTTATATATTCCAATATTCGAGTCATCTTCAATACAAGCAACTCCTGGCTGCTATATTTTGGGCATGAAAATTATAAACAAAAATGGTACTCGAATAGGCTTTTTTAAATCTTTGTTTAGATTTATTACATTAGTATTGATAAATAGTACTGGGATATTGCTAATCGCAAATATTGTTTGCATTATATGTACCGATGAAAAAGTGTTTCTACATGACATATTGTTTGGTACCAGAATGATAAGGCGATAAAGTTAGTATTATCCAGCTAACCTGATTTATTTAGCCGTATTAAACGGGTGTCCGTTAGTGGAAGGCATAGTACCTAAGTATTACGATAGCATAAAAACGTCATTGCAAGGAGCCACTTTGTGACATTAATGCAATCCAAGAAAATGACTAGAAAGGATTGCTTCGTCACTACAAAGTAACTCCTCGCAATGACACTTGTGATACAAATACGTCTATTAGCGAGATCACGCAAGTAGGTTGTGGCAATCCATTTTTAATTACTTTCATTGCTTCATCGGTATACGCTTCCTCGCAACGACGTTTTGTACTTTAACTTTTTTCCGTGAACGCTCACCCTCATATACCAAGAAAGTTTAAAAAATCTCGCAACTCTTGACGAGCAGCTACGTGGGATATACTAAGTGTTTTACCATGATTAGCTGTTGTTAAGTCGAGTAATGTTAATCCTTGTAAAAATAATTCCCGAAAAATTACTCTTTCACTAAAACCTGGAGCAATCTTAAAACTAATTCTTTTTGCTAATTGTTCAAGAGCAGTACCGACCTTCCTTTTATTTACTGCATCCAAGTTGCTTAATCGATTACGCATAACAATCCAATTAATGTTCTCGCCATTACGATTAGCTTTCTGCATTTTTTGTTCCCAAATCATTTGGCTATAGATTGACGGAGCAATAATCGACAAATTGTCAGCATTAACTTTGCCTAGTACGTCAAAATCAAGAAAACTATCATTAATTGGGGTAATTACCGTATCGGCATAAGAATGAGCTAATCTCGATAAGAAAGAGTAGCTTCCTGGTGTGTCGATTACTACATAGTCAGCATTTTTTGTCTGTTCAATTATTTGTTCAAACCTAGTTTTTTCGTCCTCTTCCTTAGCCCCAACAACTTGTTCTTGACTTTCAGTCAAATGAAAATGTTGAGGAGTGCTAACCGTATTACACGGATTTTTCAAATTATAATCACCTCTGTTCTTTAAATAATTTGTTAAAGAACCCTGGCGTGAATCAGTATCAATACTAGCCACGGTATGACCATTATAAAGTAAGCCAGTAATAAGATGCATGGAGCAGGTAGTTTTACCCGCTCCACCTTTTTCATTACCAACTACAAAAATACGATTTGCTTGATTATTTTTCATAGTGATCTTGGATAAATTGATTAAGAAGTCTTACACCATAGCCTACTGCTCCTTTAGGACCAAGTGGATTGCCTGTTTTATTATAGGCAACACCGGCAATATCAAGATGTGCCCAAGCCATACCTTCCTTAATAAAGTTTCCTATAAACTGAGCTGCTGTACAACTACCAGCTGCTCCAGGAACGTTACCAATATTGTTAAGATCAGCAATGTCCGACTTTATCATCTCATCGAAATCTTTATGGAGAGGCATACGCCATAATTTTTCATTAACTTTATTACCAACCTCTATTAGCTTGTTAGCTAATTCATCATTATTGGCAAAGCACCCAGCATAAGTTTTGCCAAGAGCGACAATAATAGCTCCAGTAAGGGTAGCAAGATCGATTACACATTGAGGCTTAAATTTTTCTTGAGCATACCAAATTGCATCAGCCAGGACTAACCTGCCTTCTGCATCAGTGTTATCCACCACCACTGTTTTTTTGGACATAGTGGTTACCACATCTCCTGGTCGTTGAGCATTGCCTGAAGGCATATTTTCTACAAGACCAACTACCCCGACCACATTAACTTGGGCATTACGACTAGCCAAAGCCATGAGTGTTCCAACTACTGCTGCTGAACCAGCCATATCATATTTCATATCTCCCATATTGGCTGCTGGTTTAAGTGAAATACCACCACTATCAAAAGTAACTCCCTTACCAACAAAAGCTACAGGCGGGGTATCATCATCCGAACCATTATATTGCATTACTACAAGCTTAGATTCATTTTGTGAACCTTGTCCAACACCAAGCAGTGTCCCCATGCCAAGATTTTTCATTTCTCTTTCACCGATAATAATAATGTCAATTCCTAATGGTTCAAGATGTTCTAATATTTTTTCAGAGTAAGATTGAGGGTTTTTGATGTTGGATGGTTCATTTATCATATCTCTAGCAAAAAATACTGCTTCAGCTAATAATTTTTTATCATTAAATAATTCTTCTGCTCTAGACTTGTCATCTATAGAAATTTCCAGAGAATTTACAGCAAACTTTTCTACTTCGCTTTGGGTCGTTTTGTATTTATCAAATCTATATGAAGCAAGCAAACAGCCGCTAGCTATAAGAGCAGCAGCAATAGCTGGTTGATGTTGTCCGATATTATGAGAAATTTTTATACCAAT
The DNA here is from genome assembly GCA_020881195.1 of Rickettsia endosymbiont of Pseudomimeciton antennatum. GTDB lineage: Bacteria > Pseudomonadota > Alphaproteobacteria > Rickettsiales > Rickettsiaceae > Tisiphia. The sequence goes on from JAJIYL010000043.1 coordinate 25,318, forward strand.
AGTGCTAATTTTACGGCAAGTGCTACAGGATAAGATTTTCGCCCCAAGCTCTTCAATACAAGAGGTTGTTAATTTTGTTTCATTACCAATGCCAACTATGATTAAATATCTTATCTCCCCATCCTTACCTATAGAGTTAACAATTTTAATTTGTCCAAATTTTCCAGTAAATAGTAATTTATTTTGAATAGTTTTAGAAATTAAACCATGATGTTGTTGATCAAGTAGTAATAAATTACTGTCTAATTTCAGCTGTTCGTTAATAAACACTGCAGTTGCTTGATTATTTGATAATTCCTTACTGATAAAGTTAATGTTATTGAGCATAAATTCCTCTTGTAATTTAATGGTCTAATTCTATTGATGTATATTTACTTTGCAAGTATAAAAAATTCTATAGTTAATTAATTCACCTTACGCATAAACCCCGTGGCAATTTAAAAGTTGCAGAAAAGTACAAGACGTCATTGCACATGGGGCGTTAACTTAAGAAAACAGTAATTGAAAAACCGTCATGGCTCAGAGCCGCTTTGCGGCGACGCGGCAATCCATAAAAGTAACCAGAAATAATGGTATGGACCTACCCTATATACAGAATGAGAAGCAAATGCTAATCTTCTAGGATAGGAAATGAATCCTAAACAACAATAAGGAGGTCCATATGGAAGTTACCACAATTGGTATAGATATTGC
>JAJIYL010000044.1 GCA_020881195.1 Rickettsia endosymbiont of Pseudomimeciton antennatum
ATTATCGGGTAGGTCCATACATGGATTGCTTCGTCGACCTAACTCGCTCCTCGCTAATAGACGCTTGGCGATCAGATTTTTTTATTCATCACAAGAAAATAGCAAAAAAATCGTGAACGCTCACATCTAAACTACAACTGTATGACTAGGTTCTTATATCTTGAAAACCTGATATAAGAACCTAGTCAGGTTAGCTTCAAATCCAATTACCTTGAGATGCTACTATTGACCTAATAAGCTCAACTATTTTTTGTCTAATCTGTGGATTTTGAATTTTGGTAAATACTTTAATAAGATAGGATACTTCATCTGTATCGTATTTTAAAGGTACTAAATATTCTGCCTTATCCTCAGCAATAATGTCATTTACAAACCTATTATTATCTTGTGTATCAAATAGGTAATAATCTGATACATCAGTAGTCTCAGTTGTATCAATAAAATACTCGATAGAGACATTTAATAATTTTGCAAAAAAATACAATATACTTCCAGCTATTGGGGTGATGGCATCCTCATATTTTTGTATCTGCTTTACACTAAGATTAATAGCTTCACTCAATTCTTGTTGGCTTATACCCAGCATTATACGACGCTTTCTTAAACGCATACCGATAATTAGGTTTATTCTTTCTTTTGATTTAGTAGATTCATCCATGGTTATAATAATTTAACATTTATATATCTATTGCAACTAATAATAATATAGCATCTTAGCTTAATCAAGTAATTTTTTATCGATATTAATAAATTTATTATTTGTAGAAACTTGGATAATTAAACTTGGATACCATCTTTCATGCCCTTAATTTAAATTTTCTGAATTAGGATATTCTAATTTTTTACAACGGAATGAGAGGATATAGCTAAATGCCTATTAGCGAGGAGCTACTTTAGCGGCAACGAACTGACAAAGAATGAGGTGTTATTAGTAATATGCTATACTTAACCAGATAATATGGCGATATCAGAAAGCTACACAAACTACATCTGCTGCTTAATTTTAAATCAGTAATGCTCTATTCGATAAAACCTAAAGAGTCTTGCAGCTCCAACAATGGCTAAATACTATTCTGGTTAGGTATAATTAAAAAATATTGTTACAATTAGACACATTCTTATTGAATTTAGTATTCACGATATTATATATATTAGGTCCTGTGAACAAAAAAATCTTATAATTTGCAGATAAAAAAAGTCAAAATCTATACAATTAAAATTTTGTTCACAGAACCTAGTATACAACTGATTATATTAACATAATACATGGTAGCAGATATGATAAATAATTATGTAAGTAATTATCAACCTAAGAATGATAATACGCAATTCAATAATACTAGTAATCTATTATCAATAGATAGACTTAAGAAAAGACTAACCCTTGCCGCCTTGCTAATGGGCATAACTGTAACAAATGGGGTAAGCGGGCTGTGGTACGATCTTAATGCTTATGCAGCTTCACCAAAACCACAAGAAACATCTACTGCTGCAGTGTCAAAACAACAGAATAACAGTAAAACTGATAATCATTCTGAAATCTATGATAATCCATTTGTCCAGTTATCTCAAGAAATGGATAAATTATGGCATAGATTTACTATCCGCCATAATGGCTTTATTTTTGACTTCCCTATTGTTATGACTAGTAGCTTAAATAGTTACTTAGATGTTAATGACAAGCAATATACTCTGAATATTGAGATACCAGGCTTCGATAGAGATCAGGTAAAAGTTGAGTTGCAAGGAAATTATTTAGTTATTAGTACTCAAAAAATTCAGAATGATCAAGCTAAAGATGGTAATAAGTACTCCGGTCAACAAGCTCGTAATGCATTCTATCAGAAATTATTTCTACCAAAGGACATAGACAAAAATAATATTTCATCAAATCTAAAAAATGGAGTACTAACTGTTATTGTACCAAGAGTTCCTATTAAAACAGAAAACGTGAAATCTATTCCTATTAATTAGGTTTCATTTTAGGTTCTGTGAACAAATAGAGTTAACATGTATAATTAGTATTAGGTCCTATCACTAGTTGGAATTGAATTATTAATCCTATATTGAAAGATAATTAGTATGAGGGATCATATGCTGAAGATTTCAGCCTTTATTATTACAAAAAACGAGTCTGCTAGAGTGGCAAGAGCTATTAACAGTGTTAAGGACATTGTAGAGGAGCTTATTGTTGTTGATAGTGGTAGTACTGATAATACAGTACAAATTGCTAGAAATTTAGGTGCCAAAGTGATTTTTAACGAATGGGGTGGTTATGTTAAACAAAAAACTTTTGGTGAAAATTTATGTCAGAATGATTGGATATTAAATATTGATGCTGATGAAGAGCTGTCAAAAGAATTACAGGATGAAATAGAATTTATATTCGCTTCAAATATTCAAGATAATTATTTAGCTTATCGTACTAAAATTGTTATATTGCACCGTAATGATCATAAAGTTCGTCGTTTTGCTCCTTATAATAAATGCATCAGGTTATATAATCGTAAATATAGTAGTTTTTCTAATAATAGTAATACTACTACTCATGACTCAGTATTATTTAATCCAAATATTAATTCAGAAAACAAAATCTATGATTTAAATGGTACAATTTATCATAGGTCTGGCACGTCAATTACACAACTAATAACTAAAGCAAATTTTTATTCTTCCGAACAAGCAGAAGATTTAGTCAAACTAGGCAGGAATCCATCAAAAATAAGGATTGCTACAGAAAGTATTTTTTATTTTTTAAAATCGTTTTTTATAAGACGATATTGGGTATTTGGTTTTGATGGTTTTGTTGACTCTATGATTTTTGCTTTTGCACGGTTTATAAGGCTTGCTAAAGCAAGAGAGATTTTAAATAATAAAAAATACGCTAAAAACCAAGAAAGCATAGAATTATTGAAATAAGTGCTTGCATAAGGTGAAATTTTATTATATAGTGCCAGTACTAAATAAACCGTATTAAACGGTTTATTTAGTTAAAATAAGAAATATATGAATCATAATAATTAAGAGGTAAATATGATATTGAAACAATTTTATAAGCTATTTTACGGGAAGGGGGCCTTAGTTAAAGCTGTAGAAAGAGGTAATCCACATCTAATAGATCAGTTGCTTACCAAAAATAATGTAAATGTTGAATATAATGGCAATACTGCATTACACCAAGCAATAAAAAATAATGACTGTAGCACAGCTAAAACATTACTAGAATGGGGAGCAAAACCAAATATAGCTAATAATTATGGTATGACACCATTAAATATTAGTTCTCTAAATAGCTATTCTGGTTGTATGAAGCTACTATTAAACAATAATGCCAAAATAACAAAACCAGATTTATGGTATGCAAGAGAAGATATGCAAAGTCTATACACTCTGTTAGCTAATAAACAAGTGCATTTATCACCTGAGATAAGTATTAATCTAAAAGAATTATCTAACAATATAACTTCCTTATCTAAAGCAATAAATTATCACTTTTGTAATAATATTTCTAACCATTTATACGATAATGGACCTAATAATGATATCATATTGTCAGGTGATGGTATGACAACAGAGGGATCTGATATTTTTTAATTTAGTGTCAGGTTGTGTGAAGGTTTCTTAATGTGACCTATAGCTAACCCGTTAATGCTTTAGATAGCCCCTCCGTCTATTAGCGAGGAGCCGCTTTGCGGCGACGCGGCAATCCAAAAAATGATTAGAAATAATGGAATGGACCTACCCTATATACAGAATGAGAAGCAAATGCTAATCTTCTAGGATAGGAAATGAATCCTAAACAACAATAAGGAGGCCCATATGGAAGTTACCACAATTGGTATAGATATTGCAAAAA